>NZ_JASATH010000051.1:0-42754 GCF_038440215.1 Inquilinus sp. OTU3971
TCCCCATCCGCGGGGGGCCGCGCCCAGACCCCTCCCCCTGCCCCCTCCCGCAAGGGGAGGGGGACTAAAAAGGAGCGGGCTCTCCTATTCCGAAAGGTCCCACCAGGCGGGAGAGGCAACGCGATACGCCCGAAATCCTGTTGCCCCTGCCGAGCACATTGGGGCGATCTAAACCTCGAACCATCATGCTCCAGCGTCCGGATACTCGTCGCCTCCACGGCAATGAACGATCAATCCTGACGATTTTGCCCTACCTGAGTATGCAAAACGTCTGCTAAATTTTTCTCATTCTGAGTCCCGGGCCAGCCGGGCGCATTTCACAGCTCGGCCGCTCCTCCAAATATTCGGCGGCGGCGCTCCGAAGGCAGGAGGACGACCCGTGACCCAGACCCTCAACGGCACCGCCGGCAACGACACCCTCACCGGGACCGATCCGGGCAATCCGGCCAACCCCGACGGCATCGATATCATCAATGGCGGCGCCGGCAATGACACGCTGTCCGGCCTCGGCGGCAACGACGTCATCTGGGGAGGCGCGGGCGCCGACGCCATGAGCGGCGGCGCCGGCATCGACACGCTCACCTACGCCAACGCCACCTCGGGCGTTCAGGTGGCCCTGAACGCCGCCGCCGGAGGGGGCGAGGCCCAGGGCGACACCATGAGCGGCTTCGAGAACCTGATCGGCAGCGCCTTCAACGACCAGCTGGCCGGCGACAGCGGCCACAACGTGATCAGCGGCGGCACCGGCGACGACTACGTCCAGCTCAGCGGCGGCGGCGACACGCTGGATGGCGGCGCCGGCAGCGCCGACATCTTCGACCTCCGCGTCTGGGGTTCGGCCCTCACCGTCAACCTGGTCGCCGGGACCCTGACCGGGACCGGGACCGGGGGCGCCACCCTCTCCGGCATCGAGTGGATCCTGGGCTCGGGCTTCAACGACATCCAGACCGCCAACCAGGCCGTCAGCACCATCCTGGCCGGGGGCGGCGGCAACGACACCCTCAATGGCCTCGATGCCAACGACTCGCTGTACGGCGATAATTTCGCCGGCATCGGCGGCAGCGGCACGGACACGCTCAATGGCGGTGCCGGCAACGACGTTCTCGAAGGCGGCAACCTCGGCGACGTGCTGAACGGCGGCACCGGTATCGACACCATCACCTATGGTGGTTCCAGCGTCGGGGTGACCGTCAACCTGGCCACCAGCACCGCGTCCGGGGGCGAGGCTACGGGCGACACCTTCACCAGCATCGAGAACCTCACCGGTTCGAGCCAGGCCGACATCCTGACCGGCGACGCCGGGGCCAACACTCTCAATGGCGGCGGCGGCAGCGACCTGCTCGACGGCGGAGCCGGCGCCGACGTGCTGAACGGCAGCTTCAGCGTCGACACGGCGACCTACGCCGCGTCCGCCGCCGGGGTGACCGTCAATCTGACGGCCGGCACCGGCACCGGGGGCGACGCCCAGGGCGACACGCTGACCTCCATCGAGAATCTCATCGGCTCGAACCTCGCCGACACGCTGATCGGCACCGCCGGGGCCAATATCCTCGCCGGCGGCAGCGGCAACGACACGCTCCGCGGCCTGGGCGGGAACGACGATCTCACAGGCGGCGGCGGCGACGACCTGCTCTCCGGCGGAGCTGGCAGCGACACCTTCGAAGGCGACGGGTTTGGCGGCTTTAGCTTCGATACGGTCACCTACGACACCTCGAGCGCCGGCGTGCAGGCCAATCTGACGAACAGCACCGGCACGGGCGGCGATGCCGAAGGCGATCATTATCACGGGATCGAGAATCTCGTTGGATCGGCCTTCGCCGACATCCTGACCGGCAACACCTATGGCAACACCCTCGGCGGCGGCGACGGCAACGATACGCTCCAGGGCCTCGGCGGCGCCGACGCGCTGCAGGGCGGGGCCGGCAGCGACACCGCCTCCTATGCCGCCTCGGCGGCCGCGGTCGTGGTCAACCTGCTGACCGGGGCCGGAACGGGCGGCGACGCCCAGGGCGACACGCTGGCGAGCATCGAGACCCTGGTCGGCTCGGCCCTGGCCGACACGCTGACCGGCAGCGCCGTGGCCAACATCCTGGCCGGCGGCGACGGCAACGACACGCTCCAGGGCGGCGCCGGCGCCGACAACCTGCAGGGCGGGGCCGGCAGCGACACCGCCTCCTACGCCGCCTCGGCCGCCGCGGTCGCGGTCAACCTGCTGACCGGGACCGGCACGGGCGGCGACGCCCAGGGCGACACGCTGACCGGCATCGAGACCCTGGTCGGCTCGGCCTTCGCCGACACGCTGACCGGCAGCGCCGTGGCCAACATCCTGGCCGGCGGCGACGGCAACGATACGCTTCAGGGCGGCGCCGGCGCCGACGTGCTGCAGGGCGGCAACGGCACCGATACCGCCTCCTATGCCGCCTCCGCCGCGGGCGTCAATCTCAGCCTCACGAGCGGCGTCACCTCGGGCGGCGATGCCGCGGGCGACAGCTTCAGCAGCATCGAGAACGTCCTCGGCTCGGCCTTCGCCGACGACATCAACGGCCAGGCCGGGGCGAATGTGCTGGATGGCGGTGCCGGCGACGACAGGCTCGCGGGCCGCGCCGGTGCGGACGTCCTGCGCGGCGGGGCCGGCAGCGATACGGCCTATTACATCGCGACCGGCAGCGTCACGATCAACCTCGCCGCCAACACCGCCACGGGCGGCGATGCCACCGGCGACAGCTTCGACAGCATCGAGAATCTCTCCGGCTCGAACCAGGCCGACACCCTGACCGGCAACGCCGGGGCCAACATCCTCGACGGCGTCGCCGGGGATGACCTGCTCAACGGCGGCGCCGGGGCGGACACGCTGATCGGCGGCGCGGGCACCGACACGGCGACCTATGCCGCCTCGGCCGCGGGCATCGCGGTCAGCCTCTCGACCAACACCGCCCTGGGCGGCGATGCCCAGGGCGACAGCTTCAGCGGCGTCGAGAACATCATCGGCTCGGCTTTCGCCGACCAGATCAACGGCAGTGCCGGGGTCAATGTCCTGGATGGCGGCGCCGGCGATGATGTGCTGTCGGGCCGCGGCGGCGCCGACACCCTGCAAGGCGGGACCGGCAGCGACACGCTCGACTATGCCGCCTCCGCCGCGGGCGTCACGGTCAACCTCGCGGCCGGCACCGCAACCGGCGGCGATGCCCAGGGCGACACCTTCAGCAGCATCGAGAACCTCTCCGGCTCGAACCTGGCCGACACCCTGACCGGCAATGCCGGGGCCAACGCCCTCAGCGGCGCCGGCGGGGACGACCTGCTCGTCGGCGGCGCCGGCGCCGATGCGCTGAACGGCGGCGCCGGCATCGACACGACGACCTACGCCGCCTCGGCCGCCGCGGTCGCGGTCAACCTGCTGACCGGGACCGGCACGGGCGGCGACGCCCAGGGCGACACGCTGGCGACCATCGAGATCCTGGTCGGCTCGGCCTTCGCCGACACGCTGACCGGCAGCGCCGTGGCCAACATCCTGGCCGGGGGCGACGGCAACGACACGCTCCAGGGCCTCGGCGGCGCCGATGCGCTGCAGGACGGCAACGGCATCGACACCGCCTCCTACGCCGCCTCGGCCGCCGCGGTCGTGGTCACGGTCAACGGTGCCGCCTCGGGCGGCGACGCCGCGGGCGACACCCTGTCCGGCATCGAGAACCTGACCGGATCGGCCTTCGCCGACACGCTGACCGGCGACGCCGGAGCCAACACCCTGGCCGGCGGCAACGGCAACGACACGCTCCAGGGCCTCGGCGGCGCCGATGCGCTGCAGGGCGGCGCCGGCACCGATACCGCCTCCTACGCCGCCTCGGCCGCCGCGGTCGTGGTCACGGTCAACGGCGCCGCCTCGGGCGGCGATGCCGCGGGCGATACCCTGACGGCCATCGAGAACCTGATTGGATCGGCGCTGAATGACACGCTGACCGGCGACGCCGGGGCCAATGTCCTGGCCGGCGGCGACGGCAATGACACGCTCCAGGGCCTCGGCGGCGCCGATGCGCTGCAGGGCGGCAACGGCACCGACACCGCCTCCTACGCCGCCTCCGCCGCAGGCGTCTCGCTCAGCCTCTCGAGCGGCACCACCTCGGGCGGCGACGCCGCGGGCGACAGCTTCAGCAGCATCGAGAACATCATCGGCTCGGCCTTCGCCGATACGATCAATGGCGGGGCCGGGGCGAATGTCCTGGATGGCGGCGCCGGCGACGACCTGCTGGCGGGCCGCGGCGGCGCGGACATCCTGCAAGGCGGGGCCGGCAGCGACACGGCCGACTACATCGCGTCGGCGGGCGTCATGGTCAACCTCGCCACCAACACCGCCACCGGCGGCGATGCCGAGGGCGATACCTTCAACAGCATCGAGAACCTCTCCGGCTCGAACCAGGCCGACACCCTGACCGGCAATGCCGGGGCCAACGCCCTCAGCGGCGCCGGCGGGGACGACCTGCTCGTCGGCGGTGCCGGGGCCGACGCGCTGAATGGCGGCACGGGCATCGACACGGCAACCTATGCCGCCTCGGCCGTGGGCGTCACGGTCAACCTCGCGGCCGGCACCGGCACGGGCGGCGATGCCCAGGGCGACACGCTGACGGCGATCGAGAACATCATCGGCTCGGCCTTCAACGACACGCTGGTCGGCAGCACTGCTGTGAACGTGCTGACCGGTGGCGCCGGCACCGACACGGCGAGCTACGCCGGGTCCAGTGCCGCGGTCGTGGTCACGGTCAACGGCGCCGCCTCGGGCGGCAACGCTGCAGGCGACATCCTGTCCGGCATCGAGAACCTGACCGGATCGGCCTTGGCCGACACCCTGACCGGCGACGCCGGGGCCAACACCCTGGCCGGGGGTGACGGCAACGACACCCTCCAGGGCCTCGGCGGCGCCGACACGCTGCAGGGCGGCAACGGCATCGACACCGCCTCCTATGCCGCCTCGGCGGCCGCGGTCGTGGTCACGGTCAACGGCGCCGCCTCGGGCGGCGACGCGGCGGGCGACACCCTGTCCGGCATCGAGAACCTGACCGGATCGGCCTTGGCCGACACCCTGACCGGCGACGCCGGGGCCAACACCCTGGCCGGGGGCGACGGCAACGACACGCTCCAGGGCCTCGGCGGCGCCGACGCGCTGCAAGGCGGCAACGGCAGCGACACCGCCTCCTACGCCGCCTCGGCCGCGGGCGTCTCGCTCAGCCTCACGACCGGCACCACGTCGGGCGGCGATGCCCAGGGCGACAGCTTCAGCAGCATCGAGAACATCGTCGGCTCGGCCTTCGCCGATACGATCAATGGCGAGGCCGGGGCCAATGTCCTGGACGGCGGCGCCGGTGACGACGTTCTGGCGGGCCGCGGCGGCGCGGACACCTTGCGAGGCGGGGCCGGCAGCGACACCGCCTCCTATGCCGCCTCCGCCGCGGGCGTCACGGTCAACCTCGCGACCAACACCGCCACGGGCGGCGATGCCGCTGGCGACACCTTCAACAGCATCGAGAATCTCTCCGGCTCGAACTTCGCCGACACCCTGACCGGCAATGCCGGGGCCAACACCCTCACCGGAGCCGGCGGGGACGACCTGCTCGTCGGCGGCGCTGGGGCCGATGCGCTGGACGGCGGCGCCGGGGTGGACATCGCTTTCTATGCCGCGTCATCCGCCGGGGTGGTCGTCGACCTCACGGTCGGCACCGGCACGGGCGGCGATGCCCAGGGCGACACGCTGACCAACATCGAGAACATCTTCGGGTCGAGCTTCGTCGACCGGCTGTACGGCGACGGCAACGTCAATGCGCTGAGCGGCGGCGGCGGCGGCGACCAACTCCGCGGCGGCGCGGGCGCCGACGCCCTCGACGGCGGCGCCGGCTCGGACTTCGCCAATTACCAGGGCTCGGCAGCGGCGGTGAATGTCGACCTGCTGAACCACACTGCCACCGGCGGCGACGCCGGGGGCGACGTGCTGACCAGCATCGAGAACCTGTACGGGTCGAGCCACGACGACCAGCTGACCGGCGACAACGCCCGCAACATCATCGGCGGCGAGCTCGGCGATGACACCCTCGCCGGTAATGGCGGCGACGACGTGCTCTCCGGCGAGGACGGCAGCGACAACCTCTCCGGCGGCGACGGTGCCGACCGGCTGGTCGGCGGCGCCGGGGTCGACACCATCCATGGCGGCAACGACAACGACTCGGTGGACGCCGGCCGCGAGAACGACCTAGTCTTCGGCGAGGCCGGCGATGACAATGTCTATGGCGGCGCAGGCGACGACCAGCTCGACGGCGGCGACGGCAACGACACGCTTGAAGGGGCCGGCGGGGCCGATGCGCTGATCGGCGGGTCGGGCGTCGACACCGCGAGCTATCTCGGCTCGGCCGCCGGCGTGTCGGTCGATCTCGGGACGGGCGCCGTCTCCGGCGACGACGCCGCGGGCGACACGCTCAGCAGCATCGAGCAGGCGATCGGCTCGGGCTTCGCCGACACCCTGACCGGCGACGCCAACGCCAACACGCTCTGGGGCATGGCCGGCGACGACGTGCTCACCGGTGGCGACGGCGGCGATGCGCTGAAGGGCGGGGCCGGCGCCGACCGCTTCGTCTACACGGCCTTGTCCGACAGCGCGGTCTCCGGCCTCGGCAAGGACACGATCCGGGACTTCACGACCGGCGACAAGATCGACTTGTCGGCGATCGACGCCGATGGAAACTCCGAAAACGGCGACACCGCCTTCACCTTCGGCACCGGCGGGTTCACCGGCCAGGCCGGCGAGTTGCGGGTGGTAACGGCAGGGGCGATCCAGGTGGTCTATGTCGACGCCAATGGCGACAAGGCGCCCGACCTCGCCATCAACGTCACCTCCGACCACGCCCTGACCGCAAGCGACTTCCTGCTGTAGCCCAAGGCGGGCTCGGCGCGCCCCCGGACTTGATCCGAGGGCCGCGACCCGGCCTGCCACTCCGCCCTGGCCCGAGGATCGGTCGTGAACGCAATGTCTTATTGCGCGCTCGCCCGATCTCGTTCATGATATGTTCTATGAAAAGAGGTGCGGACTCCGATCTCGACGTCCAGGCCCATTGCCGCAGCCTCGCGCTGCAGCAGATCGGCATGCTGACGCGCATCGCCGAGATCGGCATGCGGCTGGTCGAGGCCGAGGGTGCCAAGGCCATCGCCCAGGCCGAGCGGCCTGAGGCCGAGCCACCCGAGGCCGGGCCGCCCGAGGCTGAGGCGCGCCGGGCCGCTGCCCCGGCGACCGTGGACCACGGCCTGGCCTTCGCCCGCCATGCCCGCACGGTGCAGCGGGCCCTGGCGCTGCGGGCCCGCGCCGCCGCCGACCTCTGCGGCGGCGACAAGGCCGACCGCAAGGCCCGCCGCGCCCGCCAGCGTAGCCATGTCACCGAGACCCTCTTCGCCCTGATCTGGGATGCCGCCGGGTCGACCCGGGATCTCGAGGAGGCCGAATTCCGCATCACCGAGATGCGCGACCAGCTCGACGAGCTCTACGGCGACGAGGAGGACCGGGTCGAGGACCGGCCGGTCGGCTCGGTCATCGCCGGCCTGGCCTGCGGCCTCCGCCTGTCCGAGCAATGGAGCCGCCGGGCCACCGACTGGTCGGACCAGCCCTTTCCGCCGCCGGCCGCCACCACCCCGGCCACGATCCGCAAGCGGCGCCGGGCCCGGCTGCACGAGCTGATGCAGCACACGCTCGACGGCATCGCCCCCGACCGGGTCCCCGCCCTCCGGGCCGGGCTGGAGGCCCGGCTCCAGGAGCCCGACGTCGAGGCGTTGATCGACGCCGAGCCCCCGATGCGGGCCGCCCGCCGCCTCTGCGCCTCGCTCGGCATCGACTTCGACGCCGCCTACCGGGAGCCGAAGCCGCCCGACACCGGGTGACCGGCCGGGCGTTCCCACCTCCCAAAACCTCGTCATCCCCGCGAAAGCGGGGATCTCGTCCCAGCCCAACGGAAGGAGAGTCCCGCTTGCGCGGGAATGACGGCCAAAGGGAGGACGAGACACCAGCGCACTTGACTCGGGCGGCGCGGACGTTATGGTGCGCGCTTCCCGGCCCGTGATGCGGCGCCGAGCAGAGTCATATTGGGACCAGCATCATGGCCAAGCCGAGCACCATCAAGATCCGCCTGAACAGCACCGCGGACACCGGTTTCTTCTACGTCACCACGAAGAACCCGAAGACCAAGACCGAGAAGCTGACGCTGAAGAAGTACGACCCGGTCGTGCGCAAGCATGTCGAGTTCAAGGAAGGCAAGATCAAGTAAGGAACGCCGTCCGGTCGCCCGACCGGATGCCGCTCTTCGCTTGACCGATCAGGCCCCGCCGGCGGCGGGGCTTTTTGCTTGCCTGCGTTCAGCCGGCCTCAATCGAGATGGCGGCGCACCGTGGCAATGAAACCGGCGACGCTGATCGGCTTCGAGATGTAGTCGTCGCAGCCGCCGGCGCGCACCATCGCCTCGTCGCCCTTCATCGCCAGCGCCGTCACCGCGATCACCGGGATCGCCGCCAGCTCCGGGTCGGCCTTGAGCCATTTCGTCACCTCCAGCCCCGAGATCTCGGGCAGCTGGATGTCGAGCAGGATCAGGTCGGGCCGGTGCGCCCGCGCCAGCGCCATCACCTCCGACGCGCTGTCGGTGCCGACCGTGGCGTAGCCATTGGCCTCGAGCACGTCGATGAACAGCTTCCGGTTGAGGTCGTTGTCCTCGACGATCAGCACGGTCTTCGGCATGGCCCCGCCCCCCGGCATCCGAGTCCGATGCCCCCAGAAGGCAGAATCGGCCGGGCCCTCCCCCTTGTAAAGGCTGCAGCGCCGGTCTGCGGCAGCGCCGTTCCGGAGCGCCACCGCCGGTGACCCGTGCGTATCCGGTACAAAACGGGTACAATGGCGCCATGTCCGATCCCATCCTGGCATCGCGGCCAGCCCGATGACCCCGAAGCCGGACCGGGCCAGCCTGCTGCCCGGCCTGTGCCGGGACTGCGGCACGCATCCGCCGCCGGGCGCGCGGCGCTGCACCCGCTGCGGGTCGCCGCGCCTGATCCGGCATGCCGAGCTGCACGCGCTGAGCATCGCCCATCTCGACTGCGACGCCTTCTACGCCACGGTGGAGAAGCGCGACCGGCCGGAGCTGGCGGACCGGCCGGTGATCGTCGGCGGCGGGGTGCGCGGCGTGGTCTCCGCCGCCTGCTACGTCGCCCGGCTCTACGGCGTCCGCTCGGCGATGCCGATGTTCAAGGCGCTGGAGGCCTGCCCCGACGCCGTGGTGCTGCGCCCGGACATGGCGAAATACGCCGCGGTCAGCCGGCAGATCCGGGCCCTGTTCCTGGCCGCGACGCCGAAGGTCGAGCCGCTGTCGCTGGACGAGGCCTTCCTCGACCTGTCCGGCACCCAGGCGCTGCACGGAAGCAGCCCGGCCGAGACCTGTGCCGCCATCGCCCGCCGGGTCGAGCGCGAGATCGGCGTCACCCTGTCGATCGGCCTGGCGCCGAACAAGATGCTGGCCAAGATCGCGTCCGACCTGGACAAGCCGCGCGGCTTCGCCGTGATCGGCCGGGCCGACGCCATGGCCTTCCTGGCCGACAAGCCGGCCGGCATCATCCCCGGCGTCGGCAAGGTGATGCGCGAGAAGCTGTTCAGCGACGGCATCCGCACCGTCGGCGACCTGCGCCGGCTGGACGAGGGCGCGCTGGTTCGCCGCTTCGGCGTGTTCGGCCGGCGCCTCTACCGCTACGCCCGCGGCGAGGACCAGCGGCCGGTCGACCCGGATGGCGAGACCAAGAGCGTCTCGGCCGAGACCACCTTCGCCACCGACATCCAGCATTCGCAGGCGCTGCTGCGCGAGCTGTGGCCGCTGTGCGAGACCGTCGCCGCCCGGCTGAAGAAGCACGATCTGGCCGGCGGCACCGTGGTGCTGAAGCTGAAGACCGCCGGCTTCCGGCAGCTGACCCGCAGCCACCGCCTGGCCGACCCGACCCAGCTGGCCGAGACCATCTGGCGCGTCGCCGTGCCGATGGTGGAGCAGGCGGCGTCCGGCGAGGCCTTCCGGCTGATCGGCATCGGCTGCACCGACCTGGTCGAAGGCCGCCTGGCCGACCCGCCGGACCTGCTGGACCCCGCCCCTGCCCGCCGCCGCGCGGTCGAGGAGGCGATGGACGAGATGCGCCGCAAGCTGGGCCCCGACGCCATCACCAAGGGCCGCTCCGGCCTGCCGCGCCGCCCGGGATAGGGCCGTCGCGTCCTTCCGTCGCGGGCTCAGATGCGGGCTGGGCGCCGCCCCCTGGTCGGGAGAAGACTGCGCCCCATCTGCTGTCACGCGATCCGCCGGCGCGGCCGGCGCCCAACCGAGGAAGCCTTGCGATGAACCGACGTGAAGCCCTGACGCTGGGCGGTGCCGCCGCCCTCGCCGCCACCGCCGTCCGGATCGGCGCCCCGGCCTTGGCCCAGACCGCGGCGGCCCCGGCGTCCGGCCCGTTCAAGCAGCCGCCGCTGCCGTTCAAGGAGGAAGCGCTGGCGCCGACCATCGGCGCCGAGACCGTCGGCCTGCACTACGGCAAGCACCACAAGGCCTATTTCGACGCGCTGAACAAGCTGGCGGCCGGCACGCCCTACGAATCGATGACCCTGGCCGAGGTGGTGGTGAAGTCGGCCGCGGCCAAGGATGCGGCGGTGTTCAACCAGGCCGGCCAGGCCTGGAACCACAACCTGTATTGGGACCAGTTCACGCCCGGCGGGCCGAAGGCGCCGCAGGGCCGGCTGGCCGACGCCATCGGCGAATCCTTCGGCGACCAGGCCGGGCTGGTCAAGGCCACCACCGACGCCGCCGGCAAGGTGTTCGGCAGCGGCTGGGTCTGGCTGGTGGCCGATGCCGGCAAGCTGGAGCTGGTCGGCACCTCGAACGCCGACTCACCCTTCGCCCATGGCGGCCAGCCGCTGTTCGGCATCGACGTCTGGGAGCACGCCTACTATCTCGACTACCAGAACCGCCGCGCCGACCACGTCAAAGCGGTGCTGGAGACCCTGGTCAACTGGTCGGTGGTGTCGGACCGGCTGGGCGCCTGACGCTCAATCGCAGCGCGGCGCGGCAATCGGCTCCAGCGTGTCCAGCTTCGCCGCCATGGCGAAGTCGCCGTAGTCGATGACGATGCGGTCGGCGATGCCGTTCTCGAACAGGCGCTGGTGCAGCTCGTATTCGGGCTGCTCCGCGCTCTTGTCCTTGTCGGCCTTGCCGACGGTGAAGAACGCCATGACGATCGGGTGCGAGGGGCCTCGGCGCAGCGTGTCGGCCGCCGGGTCGCCCGGCTGGGTGCGGCCGATCGCGACGCTGACATATTGCGGCCCGTCGGTGGAGCTGCCGTCGAAGAAGCCGGCGGTGAAGATCGGCCGGCCCTGCCGCATCGCCTCGACCAGCCGCTGCATATGCGTGGTCGGGAACAGGCTGCCGGCCGGCAGCGCCTGCTTCAGGTCGGCCGGGGTCTTGAACACGGCGTCGCCGCCCGCCGCGCCATCCAGCCGCGCCGTGCCGCGGATGTCCTCCTTGTCCTCGCCATTGGTCGAGGAGCTGAGATTGTAGGTCAGCTCGTGCCCGTCGGCGGATTCCCAGCCGGCGTAGCGGGTCTTGCGGGTCAGCGTGTCGCCCGAGGCATAGACCATATCCACCTGGTAGTTCTGCTCGAAGCTGGAGCCGTCGCAGGCCGTGGCCCAGCGATACTCCATCTGGCCCTCGATCGAGATCACGCTGCGTTGCCCGCGCGTCATGTCGAGGGTCAGGGAGTACACCGCCCGGTGCGGCTGCAGCGCCACCGCCGGGGCGGCCTGGGCCGCGCCGGACAGCAGCAGGAGGACGAAGGCGGCGGATGGTGCGATGCGGGACATATCCCATCTGAGCCCGAGCCGCCGGCCGACGCAAGCGCGACGGCGCCTCGCGCCTCAGCCGGCCTTCTTCGGCAGGTCCAGCTTGATGTGCAGCTCCTTCAGCCGGGCCGCGTCGACCTCGGCCGGGGCGCCCATCAGCAGGTCCTCGGCGCGCTGGTTCATCGGGAAGGCGATGACCTCGCGGATGTTCGGCTCGTCCGCCAGCAGCATGACGATGCGGTCGATGCCGGGGGCCGAGCCGCCATGCGGCGGGGCGCCGAAGCGGAAGGCCGACAGCATGCCGCCGAACTTGGCCTCGAGCTCGTTGCGCCCATAGCCGGCGATCTCGAAGGCCTTGATCATGATCTCCGGCTTGTGGTTCCGGATCGCGCCCGAGGACAGCTCGATGCCGTTGCAGACGATGTCGTACTGGAACGCGTTGATGGTCAGCGGATCCTGCGTCTCCAGCGCCTCCAGCCCGCCCTGCGGCATCGAGAACGGGTTGTGGCTGAAATCGATCTGCCCGGTCTCCTCGTTCAGCTCGTACATCGGGAAGTCGACGATCCAGCAGAACTCGTAGCGGTCCGGGTCGATCAGCTCCAGCTCCTGCCCGATCTTCGTGCGGGCGAAACCGGCCAGCTTGGCGGCCGCGGCCTCCAGGTCGGCGACGAAGAACACTGCGTCGCCGTCCCCGGCGCCGGTGGCCTCGCGCAACGCGGCCTGGGCGCCCGGCTCCAGGAACTTGGCGATCGGGCCCTTGCCGGCGCCGGCCTCGAACACGACGTAGCCGAGGCCGGGCGCCCCTTGCTCCTGCGCCCAGCCGTTCAGCTTGTCGAAGAAGCTGCGCGGGCGGTCGGCCACCTTCGGCGCGCGGATGGCGCGCACCACGCCGCCCTTCTCGATCACGCCCTTGAAGGCGCGGAAGGTCACGTCCTCGCGGGCGAAGACGGCGGTGACGTCGGTGATCACCAGCGGGTTGCGCAGGTCCGGCTTGTCGTTGCCGTATTTCAGCATCGACTCGGCATAGGGGATGCGCGGGAAGGCGCCGGCGGTGACCGCCCGCTTCGTCCCGGTGAAGTCCGAGAACTCCTCGAACACGCCGCGCAGCACCGGCTCGATCGCCTGGAACACGTCCTCCTGGGTGACGTAGCTCATCTCGAAATCGAGCTGGTAGAACTCGCCGGGGGACCGGTCGGCGCGGCTGTCCTCGTCGCGGAAGCAGGGCGCGATCTGGAAGTAGCGGTCGAAGCCGGCCACCATCAGCAGCTGCTTGAACTGCTGCGGTGCCTGCGGCAGGGCGTAGAACTTGCCGGGGTGCTGGCGCGCCGGCACCAGGAAGTCGCGCGCGCCCTCGGGACTCGACGCCGTCAGGATCGGCGTCTGGAACTCACGGAAGCCTTGGCTGATCATGCGGCGGCGGATCGAGGAGATGACTTCGCTGCGCAGCACGATGTTGCGCTGCATCTTCTGCCGGCGCAGGTCGAGGAAGCGGTGGCGCAGGCGGATGTCCTCGCCGGCATCCTCGTCCGACGCCACCTGCAGCGGGATCACCTGGGCGGCCGACTGCAGCACGAAGTCGTCGATCCGCACCTCGATGCCGCCGGTCGGCAGCTTGTCGTTGGCGGTCTCGGCGCTGCGCCGGACCACGGTGCCGGTGATGGTGACGACGCTTTCGACCCGCACCGCCTCGGCCGCCGCGAAATGCGGGCTGTCGGTGTCGACCACGCATTGCGTCAGGCCGTAATGGTCGCGCAGGTCGAGGAACAAGAGATTGCCATGGTCGCGCTTGCGATGGACCCAGCCCGACAGGCGGACGGTCTCGCCGGCCTGTTCGGGACGGAGCTGGCCGCAGGTGTGGGTGCGGTAGGCGTGCATGGGATCGCTCTCGGACCTTGGAAACGCGGGCGTGAAACGCCGGTCAGTGACACCGCCTGCGCCGGCCTGTCAAGCCGCGGCTCGACGCCCCTGCCCTCCCCGATCGGTATATATCCCCTCCGGGAGAGACCCGAGCCGGCGCTTGGCCGTGCTATCGTGGGACACGATGATCTTGCAAGAATGCCGCTGCCGGCCGTTCTCGTGACGAGGAGAACCGATGTCCTCCAGCAACAAACCCCATCTTTGGCACGGCCGAGCCCAGGAGCCTGGATTCTTCAGGGCCGAGTTCACGATGGAGTTTGAAGACATGTACGCCATGCGGCGGCTCAGGTCTTCGCGAACGACATTCGGGCTCTACGCAGCCTACGTCCTGCTTCCTGTCTTTTTCATCGCCCCGGCTTTCGCTTACGGCCCCTGGCAGCGCGGCGACATCGGCCTCGCGGCCGCCATCGTGGTCGGTTCTGTGCTCGCCGGAGGCGTTGTCGCCGCCCTGACGTACCGGCCCGCCCGATCCCTGGTCCGCGGGTTCTGGAGAGGCTTCTTCCAGAGCCGCGTCATGATCGACCGCCCGGTCACGATGCTGCTCGACCGCGACGGCTACGACATCGCCTCGGGTAACTTCACGGCCCGCGTGGCCTGGGACGGCGTCGTCGACATCAAGGAAGACGTCGAGCGCTACTACTTCCTCTATGAGGAGAACTACGCACATACCCTGCCGAAGCGGTGCTTCGATCAAGCGGCAAGATCGGAGTTGGCGGTCGCCCTGAAGGAGTGGACCGGTTTCGAAACCGGGCGCGGCCTCCCTTTCCCCAAGCCGGCTGCGGCTGGCCAACGGCTATAGCCTCGTCTTCCCTGGCCAGGGCCGTGGCGTCCCGCGCTAACGCTCCGCCTGGCGGGTGTCGTAGCGGGCGCGGGCGGCGGCGATCTCGGCCTGGTTGCTCTCGGTCCAGACCACCAGCGCCTTGATCGTCTCGTGCAGCGTGCAGCCGAGCGGCGTCAGCGCGTAGTCGACCCGCGGCGGGACCACCGGGTGCACCGTCCGCTCGACGATGCCGTCGCGCTCGAGCTGGCGCAGCGTCGTGGTCAGCATCCGCTGGCTGACGCCGTCGATGGTCTTGCGCAGCTCGGTGAAGCGCAGCGTGCGCTTCTCCAGGAGCGAGATCACCAGCAGCGACCATTTGTCGGCGATCCGGTCGAGGATCTGCCGCACCTCGCAATCCTCGCGGGTATCCCACTGCACCACGTCGTCGCCGAGATCGGTGCGGCAGCAGTGCCTCGGTGAGTTTGAAGTGCCTTCTTCCATGGGGCCGGAGCATGCCTTATCTCCGTCATGGTTACAATAGGGAACTGACAGGCCGTGCACTCACTGGCATGCGGTTTCCTCACCATATAGACCCAACCGAGAGGAGCCGGTCATGTCGACCTCCCCACCCTCCGCCGATGCGGCGGCCGTGCCCATGAGCGCCCGTGCCCGGGGCGCCCTTCTGATCCTGTGCGGCGCGATCTTCCTGGAAGGCATCGACGTGGCGATGCTGAACGTCGCCCTGCCGGCGATCCGGGCCGAGCTCGGCCTGTCGACCACGACGCTGAGCGCCGTGGTCAGCGCCTATGTCCTCGGCTACGCCGGCTTCATGCTGCTGGGCGGCCGCGCCGCCGACCTGTTCGGCAAGCGGCGGATGTTCCTGGCCGCGCTGGGCGTCTTCCTGGTGTTCTCCGGCCTCGGCGGCTTCGCCACCGAAGGCTGGATGCTGCTGGTAGCCCGCTTCGTCACCGGCGTGGCCGCGGCCTTCATGACGCCGGCCGGGCTGGCCTTGATCACCACCAACTTCGCCGAGGGGCCGCAGCGCAACAAGGCGGTGCTGATCTACGCCGCCACCGCCTCCGCCGGCTTCTCGCTGGGGCTGGTGGCCGGCGGCTTCCTGCTGGCGATCAGCTGGCGCTGGGTGTTCTTCGCGCCGGTGATCCTGTCGGCGCTGATCCTGGCCCTGGCGCCCCGGCTGATCGCGGATGACGGCCGGCGCGCCGGCGGCCGCTTCGACATGCCGGGCGCGGTCACCCTGACCGGCGCCATGCTGGCCGCCGCCTATGCCGTCACCCGGCTGGAGCATCCCGGCGAGGGCCTGCCCTGGACCCTGGCCGCCTTCGCCGCCAGCCTGGTGCTGGCGCTGCTGTTCGTCGCGATCGAGCGACGGACGGACACGCCGCTGGTCCGCCTCGGCCTCCTGCGCGCCGGGTCGCTGGTCCGCGCCAATCTCAGCGCGCTGCTGTTCGCCGGTGCCTTCTTCGGCTTCCAGTTCCTGGTGTCGCTGTATCTGCAGGAGCTGCGCGGCTGGACGGCGCTGGAGACGAGCTTCGCCCTGCTGGTGATCAGCGTCGACGCGATCCTGGCGCCGACGCTGACGCCGAAGCTGGTGTCCCGCTTCGGCCATGCGCGGGTGGTGCTGGGCGGGCTGGTGCTGGCCGTCCTGTCCTACGCGCTGTTCCTGCGCATCAGCCTGGACTGGACCTATGCCAGCATGTTCCCGACCATGATCCTGCTGGGCCTTGCCTTCGCCCTGGCCTACGGCCCGCTGACGATCGCGGCGACGGACGGTATCGCCGCGGACGAGCAGGGGCTGGCCGGCGGCCTGTTCAACACCGCCTTCCAGTTCGGCGCGGCGCTGGGCCTGTCCGCGGTCAGCGCGATCAGCGTCTACAGCCTGGGGGCGGACCTGTCGCCGGCCGGCCGGCTGGAGGCGCTGCAGGCCGCGCTGCTGGTCCCGGTCGCCGCCACGGCGCTGGCCGTGCTGGTGACCGCGACCGGGCTGCGGCGGCCCCGGCTGCAGCCGCAGCAGGCAGGCTGACGCGCCGGTCGCGACTCGTCACCGAACGGACGCCCGCGCATGCTATCCTGGCCGCATGCGAGTCGAGGCTTCCGATCCACGATGGCCGGCGTGACGGCCAGGGCGCAGCGGGCGCCGAATTCCCCCCAGGCCCGAGGGCCCCAGAGCCGGGCCGCCCAGGACCGGGTGACGGTCGACCTGTCCGCCGTGGTGGTGGCGGTGGCCGGGGAGACGCCGCGGGTGCTGGCGCTGCGCGGGCCGGGCGGGGTCGAGGCCCTGCCCGCCGGCCCGCTGGAGCCGCAGCACCGGACGCTGGAGCTGGGGTTGCGCGCCTGGGTCGAGGCCCAGACCGGGCAGCCGCTCGGCTATGTCGAGCAGCTCTACACCTTCGGCGACCGCGACCGGCACCTGGCCGGGCCGGGCCGGGTGCTGTCGGTCGGCTATCTGGCGCTGCTGCGCGAGGCGGCGCCGGCCGGCGACTCCTCATGGAGCGACTGGTACCGCCACTTCCCCTGGGAGGACCGCCGCGGCGGCCGCCCGGAGCTGTTGGACCGGATCGAAACGGCGCTGGCCGGCTGGGTCGAGGCGGCAGCGGCCGAGCCGGAGCGGCGGCGGCGCGAGGCCCGGCTGCGCCTCGCCTTCGGCCTCGGCGGCCTGCCCTGGGGCGAGGAGCGGGTGCTGGAGCGCTACGAGCTGATGTACGAGGCCGGGCTGGCCGCCGAGGCGCATCAGGACGCCCCGGGCGACGGTAATCGTCCCGCCTGCCCGGCCCTGGCCGAGGGGGCACCGATGGCGGCCGATCATCGCCGCATCCTGGCCACCGCGATCGGCCGGCTGCGCGGCAAGATCAAGTACCGGCCGGTGGTGTTCGAGCTGATGCCGCCGACCTTCACCCTGTCGCAGCTGCAGCGCACGGTCGAGGCGCTGGCCGGGCTGCGCCTGCACGCCCCGAACTTCCGCCGCCTGGTCGACAGCCAGGGGCTGGTGGAGGAGACCGGCGAGGTCGCCGGCGGCACCGGCGGCCGCCCGGCCCGTCTGGTCCGCTTCCGCCGCGAGGTCCTGCAGGAGCAGCCCGAGCCGGGGGTCCGCCTGCCCCTGTCACGCCGGCCGGGGTGAGCACTCTCCGCCCGCTGGGTGGAATTCCGTAGCAAGGTTGGGTTCGCGACTGCGAACCCAACCTACGTCCCGTTGCAGGTTTGCTCTACTTCCCCGCCTCGTCCAGCAGCCGGATCTCGTCCGCGGCCAGGGTCAGCCGGGTTGCGGCGATCTGGTCCTCCAGCTGCTCCGGGCTGGTGGCGCTGGCGATCGGGGCGGTGATGCCGGGGCGGGCGATCAACCAGGCCAGCGCCACCGTGGCGGGGCGGACGCCATGCGCCTTGGCCACCCGGTCGAGCGTATCGAGGATGCGCAGGCCCCGCGGGTTCAGCCGGTCCTTCATGCCGCCGCCGCGCGCGCTCTTCGACAGGTCGGCCTCGCTGCGGTACTTGCCGCTCAGGAAGCCGCTGGCCAGCGAGAAATAGGTGATGACGCCGATGCCCTCGCGCCGGCACAGGTCCTCCAGCGGCCCCTCGTAATGCGACCGCTCGTAGAGGTTGTAATGCGGCTGCATCGTCTCGTAGCGCGGCAGGCCCCTGTCTTCGCTCAGCTTCAGGGCCGAGGCCAGCCGCTCGGCTGAAAAATTCGAGGCGCCGATCGCCCGCACCTTGCCGGCCTTGATCAGCTCGGCATGGGCCGCCAGCGTCTCCTCCTGCGGCGTCTCCAGATCGTCGTGATGCGACTGGTACAGGTCGATCACGTCGACCTGCAGCCGGCGCAGCGAATTCTCGACCTCCTCGCGGATCCAGGCCGGCGACAGGTCCTTGCGCTGCGGCCGGCCCGGCATCTCCCAGCCGACCTTGGTCGCGACCACCACCCGGTCGCGCTTGCCGCCGCGCTTCAGCCAGCGGCCGATGATGGTCTCCGACTCGCCGCCCTTGTTGCCGGGCGCCCAGGAGGAATAGCAGTCGGCGGTATCGATCAGGTTCAGCCCGGCATCGACGAAGGCGTCGAGCACCCGGAACGAGGCGGCCTCGTCCGCGGTCCAGCCGAAGACATTGGTGCCGAGGGCCAGCGGCCCGACCCGGATGCCGGACCGGCCCAGATTGCGCAGTTCCACGGTCTCTCTCCTGCGATCACATCCGGCCGGAACGCCTGCGGCCGGCCGGATGGCTGCGGACAACTTCGGGCGTGCCGCGGCGCCCCTCTGCCCCTGCCCCACTGTAGGCGGTGGGCCGGCCGATGCTCAACGCCCGCGGACGGCCTGATGGCCTGACCGGCAGCCCTATACCTAGGTATGGGCCATGGCACCGCTCACGGTTACGAAGCCAACCGCCAATATGATGGTGCCGGTCCCGCAAAGGGCGTTTTCTTCCGGGACATCGACGGTCGGACCGGCGATGGCCGGGGCGGCCCCCGACAACCGAAACCTGCCGCCCGGCTCGCCCTTCCCGACCATCGAGCCAACGTGCCAATCGACCTTGGCCGAAGGCGCGGGTGAGGCCCCGGCCAATAACCGCCGCAACCTCCCCCTCCCCGCCTCCCGGGAAGACGATCGACGCGTGGATCCGATGACGCCGCCGCGTCGGCCCGTGCCCCGCGACGTGCGGTCCGGCTCCTGAAAAGCCGGGACCACGAAAGACTGGAGGACGATATGACCCTGTTCACCCGCCGCGCCGCGCTCGGCACCATGGCCGCGGGCGGCCTGGCCGTCGCCGCCACCGGCGCGAACGCCCAGGGCACCACCGTGCCGCAGCCGATGACCCCCGGCCGCGGCGGCACCGATCCCGGCCCACGCGATCTGATGCGTGACGAGGAGAATCCGAGCTTCCTGAACCCGCCGCGGACCGACAGCGGCACGTTCCAGAACCTGCGCTATTCCTTCTCCGACTCGCATATGCGCCAGGAGGAGGGCGGCTGGACCCGCCAGGTCACGATCCGCGAGCTCAGCGTCTCCAAGAACATCGCCGGCGTGAACATGCGCCTGAACGCCGGCGGCACGCGCGAGCTGCATTGGCACAAGCAGGCGGAATGGGCCTACATGCTGTATGGCGAGGCGCGGATCTCCGCCGTCGACGCCGCGGGCAACAACTTCGTCGACGATGTCGGCGTCGGCGACCTCTGGTACTTCCCCTCGGGCATCCCGCATTCGATCCAGGGCCTTGGGAAGGACGGCTGCGAGTTCCTGCTCGTCTTCGACGATGGCGAATTCGACGAGGACGGCACCTTCCTGCTGAGCGACTGGTTCAAGCATGTGCCGACGGACGTGCTGGGCAAGAATTTCGGTGTCGATCCGAAGTATTTCGGCCACACGCCGGACCCGCATGAGCGCTACATCTTCAACCTGCCGGTGCCGGGCCCGCTGGTGGGCGACAAGATCGCCGGCGCGAAGCAGGTGCCGCAGGTCTTCAGCCACAAGATGCTGGCGCAGGAGCCGATCAAGACCAAGGGCGGTACGGTCCGCATCACCGACTCCTCGGTGTTCCCGGCCTCCAAGACCATCGCGGCGGCGCTGGTCGAGATCGAGCCGGGCGGGATGCGGGAGCTGCACTGGCACCCGAACGCCGACGAGTGGCAGTACTATATCGAAGGCCAGGCCCGCATGGGCGTGTTCGGCGCGGTCGGGTCCGCCCGCACCATCGACTTCGTGGCCGGCGATGTCGGCTACGTGCCCTTCGCCATGGGCCATTACATCGAGAACACCGGCACCACGACGCTACGTTTCCTCGAGATGTTCAAGAGCAGCTACTACGCCGATGTCTCGTTGAACCAGTGGCTGGCGCTGACGCCGCCGGAGCTGGTGCAGGGCCATCTCAACCTCGACAAGGCGGTGATGGACGCGCTGCGCAAGGACAAGACCCCGGTCGTCGCCGGCTAGCCGGCGAGGATGGTTGAACGATCTTCCGCGCCGTAGAGGAGACGATCGGCGATGTACCGCGACACCATTGCCAAATATGCCGAGGCCGGGGCGCACAAGGCCGGCATGGTCAGGGCCCATCTGCTGGCCTTCCTGATCGGATCGGCCCTGGCCGGCGCCTATATCGGCTTCGGCGACATCTTCATGTTCACCGTCGGCGCCCATGCCGACCCGTCCTGGGCGCATCTGGTGATGGGCGCGGTCTTCGCCTCGGCCCTGACCATCGTGGTCTTCGCCGGGTCGGAGCTGTTCACCGGCACCGCCATGTACATGCCCTTCGCCGTGCTGCGCGGCGACAGCAGCCTGGGCGACATGCTGCGGGTCTGGATCGCCTGCTGGGTCGGCAACCTGGTCGGCGCGGTGGTGCTGGCGGCGCTGCTACACATGGCCGGCGGCGGCGTGCTGCTGACCGACGGCAGCGGCGAGTTCTTCGCCGTCGTCGCCGCCAAGATCGCGGCGCCCGGCTACGAGCTGTTCGCCCGCGGCCTGCTGTGCAACTGGCTGGTCTGCTTGGCGATCTGGATGTGCGGCCGCACCGA
Organism: Inquilinus sp. OTU3971; assembly: GCF_038440215.1. Lineage (NCBI taxonomy): Bacteria > Pseudomonadati > Pseudomonadota > Alphaproteobacteria > Rhodospirillales > Rhodospirillaceae > Inquilinus > Inquilinus sp. OTU3971. The sequence continues at coordinate 21,061 of NZ_JASATH010000051.1, forward strand.
GAACGACGCCGCCAAGATCGCGCTGATCTTCTGGCCGATCGCGATCTTCGTCGCCTGCGGCTTCGAGCATTCGGTCGCCAACATGTTCGTCTTCGCCCTGGCCCTGCTGGGCGAGCATCCGGAGACCATCACCTTCGGCGGCGCCGTGCACAACCTGGTCTGGGTGACGCTGGGCAACCTCGTCGGCGGCGGCCTGATGGTCGGTCTGGGCTACTGGCTGCAGGAGCGCGGCGCCGACCGCGAGGCCGCGGTCCCCGCCCCGGCGGCCCATCCGTCCAGCGCTCTGCCGCGTGTATAGTACCGGCCCCGGTTCCGAGGAGCACCCGATGGCGCAAGACAACGACGTTCCCGGCGTGAAGCCCTATGGCGGCCCCGCCGGCGGCTGGGGTGCCCTCGGTGCCGTGGCGCGGGCGATCAAGGACCAGATGGCGATCGCCGAGGACACCCGCGCGCTGAGGCGGATGAACCAGCCCTCGGGCTTCGACTGCCCCGGCTGCGCCTGGCCCGACCCGAAGCACACCTCGTCCTTCGAGTTCTGCGAGAACGGCGCCAAGGCGGTGTCGTGGGAGACCACGGGCAAGCGCGTCACGCCGGAGTTCTTCGCCGCGCACCCGGTCGCGGAGCTGTGGAGCTGGACCGACCATAAGCTGGAGGACGAGGGCCGACTGACCCATCCGATGGCCTATGACCGGGCGACCGACCGCTATGTGGCGATCGGCTGGGACGAGGCGTTCCGCCGGATCGGCGAGCGATTGCGCGGCTATGCCGACCCGAACATGGTGGAGTTCTACACCTCCGGCCGGGCCTCGAACGAGGCCGCCTTCCTGTACCAGCTCTTCGTCCGGGAATACGGCACCAACAACTTCCCCGACTGCTCGAACATGTGCCACGAGGCGACGAGCGTCGGGCTGCCGGTGTCGATCGGCGTCGGCAAGGGCACGGTGACGCTGGAGGATTTCGACCTCTGCGACGCGATCTTCTGCATCGGCCACAACCCGGGCACCAACCATCCGCGCATGCTGACGACTTTGCGCGAGGCGGCGAAGCGCGGCGTGCCGATCGTGGTGTTCAACCCGCTGCGCGAGCGCGGGCTGGAGCGCTTCGCCGCGCCGCAGAACCCGCTGGAGATGCTGACCCTCGGCTCGACCCCGATCGCCTCGGCCTATCACCAGGTCAAGGTCGGCGGCGACGTCGCCGTGCTGAAGGGCATGATGAAGGCGCTGCTGGCCGCTGACGCCGCGGATCTCGCCGTGGGCGGGCCCGGGCTGCTGGATCGGACGTTCATCGCCGAACACACCACCGGCTTCGAGGCGCTGGCCGCGGATCTGGAATCGGTGTCCTGGGCGGTGATCGAGGCCCAGTCCGGCCTGGCCCGCGACACCATCGAATCCGCCGCTGCGGTCTATGCCAAGGCGAAGAACGTCATCGTCTGCTACGGCATGGGGCTGACCCAGCACCGGCACGGCACCTCGAACGTGCAGCAGCTGGCCAACCTGATGCTGCTGCGCGGCAATATCGGCCGGCCGGGCGCCGGCATCTGCCCGCTGCGCGGCCATTCCAACGTGCAGGGCGACCGCACCGTCGGCATCACCGAGATCCCGTCCAAGCCGTTCCTCGACGCGATCGAGCGCGTCTTCGGTTTCGATCCGCCGCGCGAGAAGGGCCACAACGCGGTGGAATCGGTGCAGGCGATCATCGACGGCCGGTCCAAGGCGATCATCTGCCTCGGCGGCAACCTCGCCGTCGCCATGTCGGACCCCGACGCGGTGTTCGCCGGCATGCGCCAGCTGGACCTGGCGGTGCACATCGCCACCAAGCTGAATCGCTCGCACCTGCTGCTGGCCAAGGAATCGATCATCCTGCCCTGCCTGGGCCGGACCGAGCGCGACCTGCAGGAGACCGGCGCCCAGTCGGTCACGGTCGAGGATTCGATGTCGATGGTGCATGCCTCGCGCGGCGCCCTGCCCCCGGCCTCGGACCAGCTGCGGTCGGAGCCGGCGATCATCGCCGGGCTGGCGCTGGCGACGCTGCCCCAGACCAAGGTCGACTGGGCCTGGCTGGTCGCCGACTACGCCCGCATCCGCGACAAGATCGAGGCGGTGTTCCCCGACTTCTTCGACTTCAACGAGCGGGTGTCCAAGCCGGGCGGGTTCCGGCTGAACGTGCCGGCGTCGCAGCGCGAATGGCGGACGCCGTCGGGCAAGGCCAACTTCCTGGTCTGCGCCGGGGTCGAGGAGGATCCGCGCGTGGCCCGGGCCGACGCGCTGCGCCTGACCACCATCCGCAGCCACGACCAGTACAACACCACGATCTATGGCCTGAACGACCGCTACCGCGGCATCACCGGCCGCCGCGACGTGGTGTTCCTGAACCGGGAGGACCTGGCGGCGTTCGGCCTCGGCCATGGCGATGTGGTCGATGTCGAGGCGGTGGCGAACGACTCCGGCGAGCCGCCCCGGGTGCTGCGCGGCGTCACCGCCGTGGCCTACGACATCGCCCGGGGCTCGGCCGCGGCCTACTACCCGGAGGCCAACGGCCTGGTCGCGCTCGACTCCTATGACGAGCGCAGCGGCACGCCGACCTACAAGTCGATCCCGGTGGTCATCCGCCGCGCCGGGTAGGTCCTCCTGGCCCAATCTACCTTGCCTCTCCCGCCTGGCGAGACCCTTCCGGAATACCGCCCGTTCGAGCCGATCCATCCCTTCTACTCTCCCCCTCCCGCAGGGGGAGGGGGAGTGTGGAAGGCTGCGTTCGCGAATGCTGAAGGTTGGTGAAGCGGGTGAGTTCGCCGGCGGCTCAGCCGGTGTCCGGCGGCTTCGGCTTGCGGCGGCCCCCGCCGGCGGAGCGGGGCTCGGGCGGATCCTCCGGATCATCGTCCTCGCCGTCCTCCGGCGGTATGAAGCCGTAATGCTCCATGGCCTCGTCAGCCATCTCGAGCCAGCGCTCCACCTGCGGCGGGAAGCCCCAGCGCCGGCACAAGGCGGCCACCGCGACCTCCGGCCGGCTGGCTGCGATCAGCTCGGCCACCTCCACCCGCTCGACCCGCTCGCACACCTCGGCGACGCGGCGGTCGACCTCCTCATCGTCCTCTGACACCTCATAGGCGGCCGCCAGCATCGCCAGCTTGACCCGCAGATCATGCCAGTCCTCCTGGGCCGATTCGCGCCTGGCCGCGGCCTTGCGCCGCTCGTCGCGATGGCCGGCGAACTTGTCCTCCAGCAGCAGGGTCAGCCGCAGCGACTTGGCGACGACGGCGATCCGCTGGCCATAGTCGGCGCCGGGCTGCGGCGCCTCCACCGCCTCGGTGCGGGTCGCCTCCATGATCTCCATATGGATCTCGGCCGCCCGGGCGAGCATGCGCAGATGCCGCGCCGCCCGCTCCTCCTGGGGAGTGGCCGGGGCCTCCGAAACCGAATCGGTCTGCGCCTTGTCCGTGGAACATAGCATGAACGAGGTCGCCAGTTAATACAATTGCACAATGTGTTTACAGTAGGATGAGAGCGATCCGTCAGGGTCTTCCGATCCGGCCGGAACGCATCCCGATCTAGCCGGGCCGGCCGTCCAGCGTGTCGGCGATGCGGACCAGATCGGCGACCGACCGCACCGCCATCTTCCGCATCACCTGGCCGCGGTGGATCTTGACCGTGACCTCGCTGAGGCCGAGCTGGCCGGCGATCTCCTTGTTCATCAGCCCGGTGGTGACCAGGGCCATGATCTGCCGCTCGCGCGGGGTCAGGGTCCCGTACCGTCCCGCGACCTCGGCCACGCGCTGCTCCGCCGCACGCCGCTCGCGGTCGCGCTCGATCGCGGCAGCGACGGCGTCGAGCATGTCCTGGTCGCGGAACGGCTTGGGCAGGAAGTCGATGGCGCCGGCCTTCATCGCCCGCACGCTCATCGGGATGTCGCCATGGCCGGTCATGAACACCACCGGGATGCCGATACCGGCCTGGGTCAGCTGCGCCTGGACATCGAGCCCGCTGGCCATCTGCAGCCGGATGTCGAGCACCAGGCAGTTCGCCGACGACAGCTGGTCGTCATGCAGCAACTCCTCCGGCGAGGCGAAGCAGGCGACGCGGAAGCCCACCGAGCGCAGCAGGCTGTCCAGCGCGGTGCGGACGGGCGCCTCGTCATCCAGCACCAGCACCAGCGGCGCCTCGGCAACGGCACCGGTCATGCCGCCCTCCGATCCGCCGGCAGGGCGACGTGGAGGGTCAGCCCGGCCTCGGCGTTTCGTGACGCCCAGATGCGCCCGCCATGGGCTTCGACGATGGAGCGGCAGATCGACAGCCCGAGGCCCATGCCGCCGGGCTTGGTGGTGCGGAACGGGGTGAACAGGCCAGCCATCGCCTCCGGCTCCAGCCCGACGCCGCTATCCGCGACCAGGATCACGACCTCCCCCGTCGGGCCGCCGAGGGTCTCGATCGTGAGCTCGCGGCGGGGGGCCGTCGCCATCGCCTGGATGGCGTTGACCACGAGGTTGATCAGCACCTGCTGCAGCTGGATGCGGTCGCCCGCCACCGGCGGCAGCCCGGGCGCGAACCGCGTCCGCAGCGCCACGCCATGATCGGCGATCTCGCGCCACATCAGCTCGACCACCTCGTCGACGACGGCGTTGGGATCGACCGGCACCCGTTCCGGCTCCGCCTTCCGGGTCAGGTCGCGCAGCCGCTGCACGACGTGGTCGGCGCGGTTGGCCTGACCGGCGATCCGGCCGGCGCAGGCCCGCGCCTCGTCGAGCGCCGGCACCGGCCGGTCGAGCCAGCGCAGGCAGGCCTGGGCGTCGGTGACGATCGCGGCCAGCGGCTGCTTCACCTCATGCGCGATCGATGCGGTCAGCTCGCCGAGCGTGACCACGCGCGAGACATGCGCGAGCTCGGCCCGGGCCTCGGCCAGGGCCTGGCGCTCGGTGATGTCGACGGCGCTCAAAAGGCCGGTGGACCGCACGCCGTCGGCCGGGAAGGTGGCGGTGAGCAGGACCGAGCGGCGATCGCCGCCGATGGTCTGCAGCACGGTCTCGCCGGCGAAGGACGGCCGGCCTTCGGCCAGGGCGATCAGCAGGTCGCGCCAGGTCCGCACGGTCTCGGGCAGGAAGATGCGCGCGCGTCCGGCGATCGCCTGGGCGGCATCCGCGGCGCCGACCAGCCGGACGGCGGCGTCGTTGGCGTCGACGGTGCGCACCAGGGCGATGCAGCGCTCGACCAGGCGGTGATCGTCCTCCAGCCGGCGCCGGAGGTCGGTAACGCCCTGGCGCGCCAAGTCCTCGAAGAGGCGGTGGACCCGGGTGAAATCCTCCTCCCAGATCGCCACGCCGACCGACTGGAAGATGCCGCGCCAGCGCCGCTCGCTGTCGCGCAGCACCGCCGTCGCCGCCTGGCCGCGCTGGGCCAGCACGGTGGCGATGGCGATGGCCGACAGGCTGACGACGCCGCGCAGGAGATGGGCTTCGAGGCCGGTGTGCCGCAGCCCGGCCAGGAAGCCAACGACCGTCAGCCCGCCGCAGCCCAGCGCCGCCAGCAGGACGCCGCGGCGGTCGAGGAAGCCGACCGACATCAGGATGACGATGGCGTAGAGCACCGCCACCGCGATCTTCATCGGGCTGAAGGTGTCGAACAGGAAGATGGCGAGGGCCAGGGCCGCGGTCAGCAGCGGCAGCAGCCGGTCGCGCCCGGCCCAGGCCCGCAGGGCGGCGCCCGGGCGGCCCCCCGATGCCGCGGTCGGGGTGGCGGTCATCGGCATCGGGGCCGCTGCCTGGGATCGGTCGCGATCATGGTGCTCTGTCCTCGGGCCGGATCGAGTCGCCCGTCCTGGCCGTGAGATGATCACGCCCCCGGCGGGCGACAACACCTCCCGGCGGGACGCAGGGTCGTCCTCCGCGAAGCCGTCTTGATTTTCTTATTCTGAGAATTAGAGTAACTGAAGCGACACCGATTCGGGCCGCGCCTGTCCTCGTAATTCTCGAAGTGAGCAGAACCCGATGTCCGCCTCCACCGACTACACCGAAGCCGTCGCCGCGCGCACCGCGCCGCTGTACGACCGGCTGTCCCGCGTCATCCCGGCCTTCGACTGGCCGGGCTTCGCCCCCGACATCGACGCCATCCTGCGGCTGAAGCGGGAGCGCGACGCGGTGATCCTGGCGCACAACTACCAGACGCCGGAGATCTTCCACGGCATCGCCGACATCACTGGCGACAGCCTGGCCCTGGCGCGGGAGGCGGCGCGGGTCGAGGCCTCGGTGATCGTGCTGTGCGGCGTGCATTTCATGGCCGAGACCGCGAAGCTGCTGAACCCGGCCAAAACCGTGCTGATCCCCGATGCCGCCGCCGGCTGCTCCCTGGCCGAATCGATCACGCCGGAGGATGTGCGCCTGCTGCGCCGCCGCTACCCCGGCGTGCCGGTGGTGACCTATGTCAACACCTCGGCCGCGGTGAAGGCGGAGAGCGACATCTGCTGCACCTCCGGCAACGCGGTGAGGGTGGTGGAGAACCTGGGCGTGCCGCGCGTGATCTTCATCCCGGACGGCTATCTGGCGGCCAATGTCGCGGCCGAGACCAGGGTCGAGATCATCGCCTGGCAGGGCGCCTGCGAGGTGCATGAACGGTTCGGCCCGGACGATGTCCGGCAGCTGCGCGAGGCCCATCCCGGCGTGGTCGTGCTGGCCCATCCGGAATGCCCGCCGGAGGTGGTGGCGGAGGCCGATTTCGCCGGGTCGACCGCGGCGATGAGCGACTATGTCGCGACCAAGCGGCCCGGCCGGGTGGTGCTGGTGACAGAATGCTCGATGAGCGACAACGTCGCCGTGCAGTTCCCGGAGATCGACTTCATCCGGCCCTGCAACCTGTGCCCGCATATGAAGCGGATCACCCTGCCCAAGATCCGGCACGCGCTGGAGACGATGACCGAGGCGGTGGAGCTGGACCCGGCCGTCGCCGGCCGCGCCCGCGCCGCGGTCGAACGCATGCTCGAGGTGCGCTGATGGACGCGATCTCTTCCCGCCCGCAGGATCGGGTCGTGGTGATCGGCGCCGGCATCGCCGGCCTGGCCGCGGCGCTGCGGCTGGCGCCGTTGCCCGTCCTGCTGCTGTCCGCCGCGCCGGTCGGGGCCGAGGCCGCCACCAGCTGGGCCCAGGGCGGCATCGCCGCGGCGCTGGGCCCCGACGACGACCCGGCGCTGCACGCCGCCGACACGCTGGCGGCCGCGGCCGGGCTGGGCGACCCGGAGGTGGCGCGGCGCGTCACCGAAGCGGCGCCCGACTGCATCGCCTGGCTGGCCGGGCTCGGCGCCCCCTTCGACCGATCGGATGATGGTGGCTTCGCCCTCGGTCTGGAGGCCGCGCATTCCCGCCGCCGCATCGTCCATGCCGGCGGCGACGGCACCGGCGCCGCGGTGCTGCACACCCTGGCGCAGGCCGTCGAGGCCGATCCGCGGATCGCCCTCCGCCCCGCCCGCGCCACCGCCCTGCTGCGCGACGAGGCCGGCGTGTGCGGCGTGCTGGCCTGGGAGAACGGCGCGCCGGTGGCGATCCCGGCCCGGGCCGTGGTGCTGGCCACCGGCGGGGTCGGCGGCCTGTACGCCCATACCACCAACCCGCTCGGCGCGGCCGGCACCGGCCTGGCCCTGGCGGCGCGGGCCGGGGCCGTGCTGCGCGATCTGGAATTCGTGCAGTTCCACCCGACCGCCATGGCCGTCGGCCGGGACCCGATGCCGTTGGCCACCGAGGCGCTGCGCGGCGAGGGCGCGACGCTGATCACGGCCGCGGGCGAACGGGTGATGGCCGATCATCCCCAGGGCGATCTGGCCCCGCGCGACGTGATCGCCCGCGCCGTCTTCCACAGGGTCATGGCCGGCGAGCCGGTGTTCCTGGATGTGCGTCCGCTGGGCGACCGGCTGCAGCGCTTCGCCAAGGTCACCGCGCTGTGCCGCGAGGCGGGGCTGGACCCGGCCCGGCAGCCGATCCCGATCCGCCCGGCCGCCCATTACCACATGGGCGGCGTGGCGGTGGACGGCAGCGGCCGCAGCTCCGTCCCCGGCCTCTGGGCCGCGGGCGAGGTGGCGGCGACCGGGCTGCACGGCGCCAACCGCCTGGCCAGCAACTCGCTGTTGGAGGCGCTGGCCTATGCCGGCTGGATCGCCGCGGACATAAGCGGCGGCGATGCCCGGCCGCCGCTGCGCCCGCTGCCGCTCGGCGCCGCCCGCCGCCCCGTCCCGGATGCCGGCATCGTCGCCACCCTGCGGGGGCTGATGGAGCGGCATGTCGGCGTGGTTCGCGACGGCGCCGGGCTGATCGCCGCGGTCACGGCCCTGCGCCCCCTCGCCGATGCCGCGCCCTCGGCCCTGTCCGACCGCGCTTTGGCCGGGCTGCTGATCGCGACCGCCGCCTTGCGCCGGCGCGAGAGCCGCGGCGCCCAGTGCCGCAGCGACCGGCCCGAGGCCGACCCGGCCTCAGCCGCCTCCTTCCTCACCCTCGCCGATGTGCTGGAGGGCGATGCCCCCCGCATCGGCACCGCCCGCCCGTGAGGCCGACCATGGATCTCCCCTCCCTCCCCGTCCTGCTGGTCGAGCCGGTGGTCCGCGCCGCCTTGGCCGAAGACCTCGGCCGCGCCGGCGACATCACCAGCGCCGCGGTGATCCCGGCCGAGGCCCGGATGCGCGGCGTGATCGCGGCGCGCCAGCCTGGCACCGTGGCCGGCACCGATGCCGCCGCCCTGGCCTTCCGCCTGCTCGACCCCGCCATCACCGTCGCCATCCTGCTGCCGGACGGCAGCCGGGTGGTGCCGGGCGATGCGGTGATCCGGATCGACGGCCCGGCCCGGCCGATCCTGGCGGCGGAACGGGTGGCGCTGAACCTGCTGTGCCGCCTGTCCGGCGTCGCCACCGCCACCGCCGCGCTGGTCGCCGCCGCCCAGCCGCACAAGGCGCGCATCGCCTGCACCCGCAAGACCACGCCGGGCCTGCGGGCGCTGGAGAAGCACGCGGTGCGGGCCGGCGGCGGCGTCAACCACCGCTTCGGCCTCGACGACGCGGTGCTGATCAAGGACAACCACATCGCCGTGGCCGGCGGGGTGCGGCCGGCGATCGCCCGGGCCCGTGCCGCGGTCGGGCATCTGGTGAAGATCGAGGTGGAGGTCGACACGCTCGGCCAGCTCGACGAGGCCCTGGCCGAGGGCGTCGACGCCGTGCTGCTGGACAACATGACCCCGGACCAGCTGCGCGAGGCGGTGCGAAGGGTCGACGGCCGGGCGGTCACCGAGGCGTCCGGCCGGGTGACGGCGGAGACGGTGCCGGCGATCGCCACGTCGGGCGTCGACCTGATCTCCGCCGGCTGGATCACCCACAGCGCCCCGATCCTCGACCTCGGCCTGGACTGGGAGGGGTAGGACCAGCGGCCGGGCAGGTTGCTCCGGCTATCCCCTCAATCGGACGGAGGCGATCCTGGGGAGTGACGCGCACGCCACTCATCCTTGGTGAGCTGTTCCACAGCAGAGAAGCGGCTGTCGTAGCTCACACCGTTGTAGATGTATGTGAGTCGACCGGTGGCCGGATCGGCCGATTCCCTGATCGCCTCCATCGACGGCGGCAGCGATGACGATGAAGAAGCCCGGTCCGGCATCCGCATGGCCTCTTGCTGCGTCCCGAATTCCCGCCGCAACTCATCCCGCAGCGAGCCGAGTTCCTCCCGCATCAGGTTCGAGTTCTCCAGGATCTGCGCCAGCGCCACGAACACGGCGGCGGAGATCAGCCCAGAGAGCAGGAAAGCAAGTCCCAGGAAGCCCTCCGACACTCCGAACCAGCACCAGATCGTCAGGGCGAGGCCCGCCAGAAGCTCCAGGACGGCGATCACTCTCAATGTCGTCGGCACGATCGTCTCCGTCTGCGGTCGGGCATCGGATGTTCCGCTACCGGCCGCACGGCCCGATGACCCGGTCGACCGACAGCACCGGCACCGCCGCGGCGCCGCGGCGCTCGAAGCGGCCGCGGACCAGCAGGCAGCCGCCCGCGGCCCAGGCGCGCCAGATCTCGCGCCGCACCTGGTCCAGCAGCTCGGCCCGTGTCGCGATCACCGGCGGCGCGTCGCCGGCATAGGCCGGGGGGACGGTCCCGGCGGCGACGCTCTCGTCGTCGACCGGCACCACGCCGCGCCACGGGCAGGGCTGCTTCAGGCAGCGCACGCCGGTGTCGCCGACCCGGAACAGGCCGGATGGTGCCTCCGGCGCGGCCGCGCCGGCGAAAGGCGCCGTCAGCGCCAGGACCGCGGCCGCCATCGTGGATGCCAGGGATCGTCTCATGCGGCCCTCCTTGCCGTCGCCTCCACGCTCCCGAACGGCCATGGCGAAAGCATGGCTTCGTTCTCGCCCCGGCCCCACCCCGGTTCACGGTCGAGACTAGCCGGATTCGCCGCCGGCGGCATTCCGTTCGGCGGATTGTCGTAAAGCACTCGGCAACTGGGGGTTTCATCCGCTACAACGCTGGGGATGACTCTGATCACCTCCACCGCCGAACTCGCCGCCTTCTGCGACCGCATGGCAGCGGCCGACTACATCGCCATCGACACCGAGTTCATGCGCGAGCACACCTTCTGGCCGAAGCTGTGCCTGGTGCAGATCGCCGGGCTGGACGAGGCCGCGGCGATCGACCCGCTGGCGCCGGGCATCGACCTGGCGCCGCTGTTCACGCTGGTCCACGACCCGAAGGTGCTGAAGGTCTTCCACTCCGCCCGCCAGGATGTGGAGATCTTCGACCATCTGACCGGCCGGGTGCCGACGCCGCTGTTCGACACCCAGGTCGCGGCCATGGTCTGCGGCTTCGGCGAATCGGTCAGCTACGAGAACCTCGTCGGCAAGCTGGCCAATGCCCGAATCGACAAATCCTCGCGCTTCACCGACTGGTCGCACCGGCCGCTGACCGAGCGCCAGATCGAGTACGCGCTGGCCGACGTCATCCATCTGCGCCCGGCCTATGAGGCGCTGCGGAAGCAGCTGACCAAGTCCGGCCGCGAAGCCTGGCTCGCCGAGGAGATGGCGATCCTGTGCGACCCGGCCACCTACCGCACCGAGCCCGACCAGGCCTGGCTGCGGCTGAAGCCGCGCAACGCCTCGGGCAAGTTCCTGGCGATCCTGCGCGAGGTGGCGGCCTGGCGCGAACGCGAGGCGCAGAAGCGCGACATCCCGCGCGGCCGCATCCTGAAGGACGAGGCCCTGCTGGAGATCGCGGCGCACACCCCGCGCGACCTCGATGCCATGGCCCGGATCCGCGGCATGAGCCGCAACATGGCCGAGGGCTGGCAGGGCACAGGCCTGATCGCGGCGGTCGAGCGCGGCCTGGCGACGCCGCCCGATCAGGCGCCGAAGCTGGCGCAGCGCCCGCCGACCCCGCCCGGCATCGCGCCGCTGGTCGAGCTGATGCGCGTGCTGTTGAAGATGAAATGCGAGGATGAGGGCGTGGCCCAGAAGCTGGTCGCCGGCAGCGACGACCTGGAGGCCATCGCCATGGACGACGACGCCCAGGTGCCGGCGCTGCACGGCTGGCGCCGCGAGATGTTCGGCGAGGCTGCGCTGGCGCTGAAGCGCGGCGGCATCGCCCTGGCGGTGCAAGGCCGGCGGATCCGGGTGGTGACGCTCTAAGGCGGAGAAATCGGATGTTGCGGAGCGCCCTGATCGGACTTGTCCTTCTCGTCGCGCCCGCAGCATCGGCGCAGGAGACCGAGCCGCGCTTCGCCTGGCCGGTCGCCTGCACCCTGGGGCAGGACTGCTTCATCCAGAACTACGTCGACGCCGTGCCCGGGCCGCGCTTCGGCAATTTCCGCTGCGACCGCCTGGGCTACAGCGGCGACAACGGCACCGACATCCGCCTGCGCGACCTGGCCGCCATGCGCAAGGGTGTCGATATCCTGGCGGCGGCGGACGGCACCGTGGTCGGAATCCGCGACGGCGAGCCGGACATCTCGATCAAGGAACGCGGGGTCGACGCGGTCAAGGGCAAGGAGGCGGGCAATGGCGTCACCATCGACCATGGTGGCGGCTGGCATACGCGCTACGCCCATATGAGGCAGGGCAGCGTCCAGGTGAAGCCGGGCGACACGGTCAAGACCGGCCAGAAGCTGGGCCAGGTCGGCCTGTCCGGCAACACCGAGTTCCCGCATGTCGAGTTCAGCGTGTTCAGGGGCGAGACCTTCATCGACCCCTTCACCGCGCTGCCGATCGGCTCGGGCTGCGAGAAGACCGGCAATCCGCTGTGGGCCGCTGACGTCCCCTACATCCCGACCGCCCTGCTGATCGCCGGCTTCGCCGCCGGCCCGGCCGATTGGGAGACCGCCCGCCGCGGCGACTATGCCGACATCAAGGGCGGCCGGAACGCCCCGCTGGTGCTGTGGGCCGAAAGCTTCGGCGTACGGGGCGGCGACATCCAGATCGTCACCATCATCGGCCCGGATGGGAAGCCGGTGCATCGGGACCGGACGGTGCTGGCGGAATCGAAGAATCTCTGGTCCGCGTTCAGCGGCCGGCGCGCTCCGCCCGAAGGCTGGAAGCCGGGGACCTACACCGGCCGCTATCAGTTGGAGCGAAACAGCACCCTGGTGATCGACACCGAGCGGACGGTGGAGATGCCGTGACCGCGATCCTCTACGGCGCCCGCTACAGCGTCTATGTCCGCGTCGCGCTGCTGGCACTGCAGGAGAAGGGCGTGGCGTTCGACCTGGTCGAGGTCGACATCTTCGCACCCGAGGGGCCGCCGCCGGGCTATCTCGACCGCCACCCCTTCGGCCGCATCCCCGCCTTCGAGCATGACGGTTTCGCACTGTACGAGACCTCGGCGATCACCCGTTATGTCGACGAGGCCTTTCCGGGGCCGGCGCTGCAGCCTGCCGACGCTCGCGGCCGGGCCCGGCTGACCCAGATCATCGGCGTGCTGGACAGCTACGCCTACCGCCCGCTGGTCTGGGACATCTATGTCGAACGGGTGTCGAAGCCGAAGGCGGGCCGGCCGAGCGACGAGGCCCTGATCGCCGCCGCGCTGCCCCGGGCCGGGCTATGCCTCGACGTGCTCGAGGGCTTCCTCGGCGACGGCCCCTGGCTGCTGGGCGATGCGCTCAGCCTGGCCGACCTGCACGCGGCGCCGATCCTCGACTATTTCCGCATGGCGCCGGAAGGCCGCGACCTGCTGGCGCGGCACCAGCGGCTGGCCGCCTGGTGGGACCGCATCGCCGCCCGGCCCAGCGCCGAGGTGCTGGGCCCCGGCTAGCTCCAGACCGGCGAGCGGCCGCAGCCCAGCAGCACAGCGCGCAGATGGGCGACGATCCGCGCCTCGTTCTCGGCAGAACGGCTGGCCGGCCCCGCCGGCGGGCGCGAGGCTGCGTTATCCGTCCCCGGCCGCACCGCAGCCGAACTGTCCTGGTCCATGATCATCCCCGGTGATGTCGATCACGGCCAGTTCAGCTGGGGAAAGTGGCGTCATCAGGTCGATCCGGCGTCGCCCTTCGCCATAATCGTGGCGCCAACTGCCGTGGCATCAGGCCCGGACGGCGCCGACCGGCGCGGGGTCGGCGAAGACGAAGGGCCGGACCAGCAGGCGGCGCTTCCAGTGCAGCAGCCCCAACCCGCCCTGCTCCAGCGCGCCGTAGAGGACGAAGCGCACGCCCCGCACCCGCGGGTCCTCGCGGCGCAGCAGCCAGCGCGCGATCTCGACGAACAGCAGCTTCATCGCACCGGACGACAGGTGGTCCGCATGGCCGAGGAAGCTGACGATGCGGATGATGTTGCCGATCCGGCGCAGCACGATGGTGCCGACCAGCCGGTCGCGCCCGCCGTCGTCGATGAACACGCCCCAGTCGACCGCCCAATGCTCCGGGCAGGGGGCGTCGAGCCAGGGGTCGCCCTTCACGCCGCTGCCGCGGCCGAAGCGCTGGGCGAAGGCCTGCGGCACCGGCCCGCCGGAGCGGAACAGCTTCGACGCCTCGATGTCGCGCATGTCGTCGCCCTGGGCGAAGCGGTCGAAGATCCGGCAGTGATAGCCCGCCTTCGCGGCCTTGCGGGTCTCGCGCAGGATATAGCCGAAGGAGTGCTTGCGGATCTCCTTCTCATAGGCCTCGGCATCGGCGAAAGGGGTCAGGTCGAGCAGGCAGGGCGTGCCCTGCCACAGCCGGGCGACGCCGTCCGGCCCGCGCCGCGTGTATTTCGCCAGATAGTCGTGATGCGCCGACACCATGTGGTGGCAGAGATGCCCGCCGGCGCAGTCCTCGGTCCGCAGCCGCAGCGCCGCTTCCGGCAAATCGGCGGGGCCTAGCCCCCAGATCCGCAGGCGCTGCTCCTTGCGCAACCGGAACAGCACCGGCTCGACCCCGCCGAGATAGGCCCGCATCGCCATGCCGGAGACAGAGATCGCCACGAAACCTCACATCGAATCCTTAAGGTTCGATCCAAGTATGGCGCCAATCTCTGTCATCGAGCAACGAATTCGGTCCGGAACCTCGAAACTATCGAGTCCAATTTTAGGAAAATGCAATATTTGCGGAATCGAATCCTAGCGCCACGCTCCGCTCTGCTCCGCGGTTTCCCGGCCGCCCGATCTCTGGCACGCTGCCGCGGCCGGCCGTGCCGGCGGAGATCTGGACCATGACGCTCGACGACTATCTGCTCTTCCTGCCCGCCTGCTTCGCGCTGAACATGGCGTTCGGCCCGAACAACCTGCTGTCGCTGTCGAACGGCGCCCGCGACGGCACGCTGCGCGCCGTGGCCGCCGCCTCGGGCCGGCTGGTCGCCTTCGCCATCATGATCGCCGTCGCCGGGCTCGGCCTCGGCACGCTGCTCACCGCCTCGGAGCTCGCCTTCGCAGTGGTGAAATGGCTGGGCGCCGCCTATCTGATCTGGCTCGGCATCAGGCTGCTGCGGGCCGACGCCCCGGCGCCGGACCAAGGCGCCGCCGGCCCGTCCCAGCCGCTCGGCGCCCTGATCCGGCAGGAATTCTGGGTCGCGGCCGGCAATCCGAAGGCGATCCTGATCTTCACCGCCTTCTTCCCGCAATTCGTGGTGCCGCAGGACTACGCCGCCAGCTTCACCCTGCTCGGCGCCAGCTTCCTGGTGCTGGAGGGGGTGGCGATCACGATCTACGCCCTGATCGGCGCCCGGCTCGGCCGCTACGTCCGCAGCGCCCGCCCGTTCCGCTGGTTCAACCGGATCTCCGGCGGCCTGATGATCGGCTTCGGCCTGCTGCTCGCCGCCGCCCGCAAGCCGGCGGGTTAGGCGGCCGGTTCCGACAACGCCGGATCTCCATATCGCGGTTGATGTGAGGAATACTGTCTAGTCACGAATCGTATTTTTGGCTTCGGCATTTCGAAGGGGGACATATGTACGTCAATCTGACCGGCACCGCCGACAACGACAGCTTCAAGCTGGATTTTTCGAATCTTGATCCTTCCGACGGCTCGGAGAACCGCTATGTGGTCAATGGCGGGGCTGGCAACGACACCGTCGATTTCAGCCGCCTGCCGCCTGACCTCCAATTCATGACGGGCCTGATCGGATACAACCCATATCCGGGCGAACAGCTTTGGATGGCCATCTATTCGAGCGAGGTCGACGGCAAGCGCATCACTTTCGAGTTGTACTTGGTCGAAACGTTCATCGGATCCGCAGGAAATGATGGAATCGAGGGTAACTTCGGCGCGACCGTCCCAACGACGATGTTCGGCATGGCCGGGGATGACCTCCTCGTCGGATCCAAGGGCGGTGACCGTGCCTATGGCGGTGTCGGCAATGATACCCTGCATGGAGTCGACGGGGACGACCGCCTAGTCGGCGACGCCGGCCGCGATGTGATCACGGGCGGCAGCGGCGCCGATTCGATCGATGCCGGGGCGGACAATGACTCGGTGTGGGGCGGAGGCGACGACGACGCGATCTATGGCGGCACCGGTGACGATGTCCTCAGGGGCGAAGACGGCAACGACATCCTCGAAGGCGCGGCCGGCGCGGATACGCTGAACGGCGGCGCGGGCATCAACACGGCCAGCTACATCGGCAGCAGTGCCGGCGTGATCGTCAATCTCGTCAACGGCCGCGGCTACAGCGGCGACGCGCGGGACGACACGCTGTCCGGGATCGAACAGGTGCTGGGATCGGAGCATGCCGACCAGTTGGCCGGCGATGTCAGTGACAATGTCCTGTGGGGCCGCGGCGGGGACGACGCACTTTCCGGCGCTGGCGGAGTGGACACGCTGAAGGGGGGTGCCGGCGCCGATGCCCTGCATGGCGGAGCCGGGGACGACCGGCTCGACGGCGAGGGCGGCAACGACCAGCTCAACGGCGAGAACGGCAACGACCTGCTCTATGGCGGTCCCGGCGCCGACCGCTTCGACGGCGGTGCCGGAATCGACACCGCGATCTATGAACGGGCCGCCGCCGGCATGACCGTCGATCTCAGCGTGGTGGCACACAACACCGGCGAGGCGGCGGGCGACGTGCTGACGAGCGTCGAGCAGATCATCGGATCGAGCTTCGCCGACCGGATCACGGGGGACTCGGCCAAGAACACGCTTTGGGGCGGCGCCGGCAACGATGTGCTTCAGGGCGGCATGGGCGCCGATGTGCTGAAAGGCGGCTCCGGCGCGGATCGCTTCGTCTACACCGACAAGATCGACAGCCTGACGGCAGCGATCTACCGGGACGTGATCGCCGACTTCTCCACGGCTCAAGGGGACAAGATCGATCTCTCGCCCATCGAATCCGACGGCAACTACGCGACGACGGACAACGGCTTCACCTTCGGCACCGGCGCGTTCACGGGAAAGGGAGGAGAGCTGCGGGTGGTGGTCTCGGGGGGCTACCAGGTCGTCTACGGCGATATCGCAGGCGATAAGCAGCCCGATTTCGCCATTGCCGTCATCGCCGACCACGCCTTGCGGGCGAGCGATTTCGTGCTCTGACGTCAGTCGAGGAAGCTCTCGACCGCCGCGGTGAAAGCCTCGGCCTGCTCGATATTGGCGATGTGGGCGGCGTCGAGGGCCAGGAAGCGGGCGCCCGGCACCGCGGCCGCGATCTCCTGCCCCCGCTCCGGCGGCGTGCCCTGATCCTGGGCGCCCGCCAGCACCAGAGTCGGCGCCCGGATCCGGCCGATCGCGTCGCGCTGGTCCATGTCGCGGATCGCGGCGCAGGTGGCGGCATAGCCTTCGGGCGAGGTCGCCAGGAGCTTGCGGCGGATGCCGCCGACCGCCTCCGGCGCCCGCTCGCGGAAGCCCGGGCTGAACCAGCGCCCGATCACGCCGTCGACCAGCGCCGCCATGCCGTCCCGCCGCACCGCCTCGATCCGCGGGTCCCACAGCTCGGCGCCGCCGGCATAGGCGGTGGTGCAACTGGGCACCAGCCGGCCGACCCGGTCCGGCGCATGGATGCCGAGCCACAGCGCCAGCATGCCGCCGAGCGATAGGCCGACGACGTCGGTGCGGGCGATGCCGAGCGCGTCGAGCAGCCCGATGGTGTCCTGCCCCAGCCGGTCCAGGCTGTAGGGGCCGGCCGGCGCGTCGCTGCCGCCATGCCCGCGATGGTCATGGCGCAGCACCCGGAAGCGCCGGGCGAGACGTGGCATCTGCGGCTCCCACATCTCGAGATCGACGCCGAGGGCATGGGACAGCAGCAGCGGCGGCCCATCCCCGGGCCCGTCGAAACGATAGTGCAGCCGGCATCCGTCGACGGTGACGTGGGGCATGGTCGAATCTCCTGGCCAGGGCCGGTCGACGAGTCGCAGCGCGGAGCCGCGCGACGCAGTGTGGCCGGATGGGCTATGGAAGTCGACGACGCCGCATCGACCGGGTGCGGGCGAAGCGCGACGGAGAGGATGATGACCGACCACCGTCAACACGCACCCGCGGCGGCGCGCAACCGGGACCCGATCCTCGCCGTGCTGCGCGGCGTGCTGCCCCGGACCGGCACGGTGCTGGAGATCGCCAGCGGCTCCGGCGAGCACAGCCTGCATTTCGCGGCGGCGCTGCCGGGGCTGGTGTTCCAGCCCTCCGACCCGAATCCGGAGGCGCGGCGCAGCATCGCCGCCTGGGCGGCGGAAAGCGGCCTGGCCAATCTGCGCCCGCCTTTGGCGCTCGACGCCGCCTCGCCGCCCTGGCCGGTCACGGCAGCGGACGCGGTCCTGTGCATCAACATGATCCACATCTCGCCCTGGGCCGCGACAGAAGGGCTGATGCGCGGCGCCGCGGCCATCCTGCCGCCGAGCGGCCCCTTGTATCTCTACGGCCCGTATCGCCGTGCCGGCGTTCCCACGGCGCCGAGCAACGAGGCGTTCGACCGCGACCTGCGCGGACGCGACCCGGCCTGGGGCCTGCGGGGCCTGGAGGCCGTCGCCGCCCTCGCCGCTGCGGCGGGCTTCTCAGGCCCCGCCGTCACCGAGATGCCGGCGAACAACCTGAGCGTCGTGTTCCGCCGGCTCTGACGGCCGGATCACAACCCTGCAGGACGGACTCCTCTCCCTCAGCCAGACATGATTCCGACGATGGATGCCGGCCGTGCCGGATCGGTCAGGCACTGGAAGATTGTCCTGCGATCACGGCAGCGGCGCCCAAGCCTTCGACGTGATCCTGCCCAGAAGTTCAGGCACAGTGGCCGCTTCCACGCCGGGGCCGTGCCCATGGAACTGCTCGAACGCGACCACGAGTTGCAGGCGCTGGCGGTCGCCCTCGGGGAGGCGACGGCCGGCGAGGGCCGCATCGCGCTGGTCAGCGGCGAGGCCGGCATCGGCAAGACCAGCTTCGTCGATCGCTTCATCGCCACGGCCGGACGGACGGCCAGGCTGCTCACGGGCCAGTGCGACTCGCTGTTCACCCCGTCGCCGCTCGGCCCGCTCTACGACATCGCCCGCCAGACCGGCGGGCGGCTGCTGGCCCAGCTCGAGGCCGAGGCGCCGCGTGCCGCCCTGTTCTCCACCATGCTCGACCTGCTGCGTGGACAGGCGCAGCCCGTCATCCTGCTGGTCGAGGACGTCCATTGGGCCGACGAGGCGACGCTCGACCTGATCAAATATCTCGGTCGCCGCATTGCCGATCATCCCGTCCTGATCATCCTGACCTATCGTGACGACGAGGTGGGCGCCCCGCTGCGTGTGCTCCTGGGAGATCTGGCGATGTCGCGGATCGTCCGCCGCATCGAGCTGCGAAGCCTGACGGTCGACGCCGTGCGCCAGTTGATCGCCGACTTGCCGTTCGACGCCCGCACGCTGCACCGGCAGACCGGCGGCAATCCGTTCTTCCTGGGCGAGGTCCTGGCCCATGCCGGGCGGGGCATTCCGCAGACGGTCTACGACGCGGTGCTGGCGCGCGCGACGAAGCTGCGGCCGGCCGCACGGGCAACGCTGGAGACGGCCGCCGTGATCGGCAGCCGGGTCGAGCACGCGATGCTCGAACGGGTGCAGCGCGGCGCCGTGGACGGCTTGTCCGACTGCCTCGCCGCGGGGCTGCTGGCCCTGGCCGAGACCGGCGTCGCCTTCCGGCACGAGCTGGTGCGGGACGCCGTGCTGGCCGGCCTCGATCCCGGCCGGCGGCGCGAGATCTGCCGGGCGGCGCTCGACGCCCTGAAATCCGCCGAGGCCGGGCGCGGCGACCAAGCCCAGCTGGCCCATTTCGCCGAGGGGGCGGGCGATGGCGCAGCCGTCCTCGAATTCGGCCCCGCCGCGGCGCGGGCCGCGGCCGCCGCCGGCGCCCATGGCGCGGCCGCCAGCCAGTATCGGCGCGTGCTGGCCTTCGCCGCCGATCGGGCGCCGACCGAGCGGGCGCGGCTGCTCGAGGCCTATGCCGAGGAATGTGCCATCGTCGACGACCTCGTCGAGGCCTGCCGGACGCGCGACGAAGCTATCGCCTTGTGGCGCCGGGCCGGGGACCGGCTGAAGGAGGGCGAGAACCTGGCCGCCCTGGCCTGGCCCCTGGTCCGCAGCGGCCGGAACGCCGCCGCGGAAGAGGCCAGCCGGCGTGCCATCGAGACACTGGAGGCGATGCCGCCGACCCGCCAGCTGGCCAACGCCTATCGGATCCAGGCGCATCTGCGGATGCTGCATCGCGACCGCCGGCCGGCGGTGCGCTGGGGCCGCAAGGCGATCGACCTGGCCACGCGGCTCGGCGACGAGGCCATCGTCGCCGCGGCCGAGAACGTCGTCGGCTCGGCCATGCTGGTCTTCGGCAATGAGCGGGGCCGGCTGCATCTGGAGCGTGGCCTCGCCTTGGCACGGAAGGCCGGGCTGGATGCGCTGGTCGGCCAGTCCTATTCCGATCTCGGCTCCTGCTATGGCGAGCAGTACCGTTTCGCCGAGGCCGAAGGCCATCTCGCCTCCGGCATTGCCTATACCGCCGAGCGCGACCTGGACCATTCCAACCATTACATGCGGTCCTGGCTCGCCTTGACGCGGCTCTATCAGGGACGGTGGGATGAGGCCGCCGAGATCGCGACGGCACTGGTCGAGCGCCCGCATGTCGCCATGGTCAGCCGCATCATGGCGCTCGTCGCGCTCGGGCGGGTGCGGGCGCGGCGCGGCGATCCGGGAGTGTCCGCGGTGCTGGACGAGGCCCTCGACCTGGCGCTGCAGACCGACACGCTGCAGCGTCTGGCGCCGGCACGGGCCGCGCGGGCGGAAGCCGCCTGGCTGGCCGATCAGCCCGAGCGCACCATGGCGGAAGCGGCCGCGGTCTACGACCTCGCGGTCCGGCATGGCCATCGCTGGCATGCGGGGGAGTTCTCCTTCTGGCGCTGGCGGGCCGGCGACCGGAGCGACCCGCCGCGCTGGGCCGCGCCTCCCTTCCTGCTGCAGGTCAAAGGCGACTGGCAGGGCGCCGCCGCTTCCTGGGAGCGGCTGGGCTGCCCCTACGAGCAGGCCCGCGCGCTGGCCGATGGCGACATGCCGGCCAGGCTGGCGGCGCTCGAGATCTTCGACCGGCTCGGCGCCGCCCCGGCCGCCGCAGCGCTGCGCCAGCGGATGCGTGTCGAAGGAATCCGCCGGGTTCCGCGCGGCCCCAGGGCCGCGACGCGCCAGAACCCGCTCGGCCTGACCATGCGCGAGGTCGAGATCCTGGATTGCCTGACCCAGGGGCTCAGCAACGGCCAGATCGGCGCCCGGCTCCATGTCTCGCCCAAGACCGTCGACCACCATGTCTCGTCGGTGCTGGCCAAGCTTGGCGCCTGCACGCGCGGCGAGGCCGCCCGCATCGCCCTGGAGCAGCAGCTGCTGCCGCAACATGGGGAGAGGGCCGCCGCAAAATAGGGAGGGCCTCCCGATGCGCAGGCTTCGCCCGGGCCATAACGTGGCGAGGTGAAGCGGTTCCAGACCGCGCAAGGGAGAGACATCGCCATGCCACGCTATCTGATCGAACGCCAGTTCCCCGACGGTCTCGGTCTGGTCCCTGACCAGCAGGGCCGGCAGACGGCAGCCGCCGTCATCGCCAACAATGCCCGGGACGGGGTCACCTGGGTGCAGTCCTATGTGACCCCGGACAAGAAGCGGACCTATTGCATCTACGACGCGCCCTCGCCGGAGGCGATCCGCCAAGCGGCGAACCGCAACGGTCTGCCGGTCGAGCGCATCACCGAGGTCCGCGTGCTCGACCCGTATTTCCATCTCTAGCGATCGGGACGGTCCCGAACACATCGCGGCGGGGGGGGGGGGGGGGGGGCCGCCCCCCCCCAAACCAAAAAAAAAAAAATTAATTTATTTGCAC
>NZ_JASATH010000052.1:0-42149 GCF_038440215.1 Inquilinus sp. OTU3971
CGGTCTATAGTGTCAACGATCTCTCCGGTTGCACAAAATTCGATCTCATCGGCGTGATCTGCCTCAAAATCTGAATACCGGACGGGCCGAGGCAGCCGCGGCCCTGACCACCACCTGACCCCGACGGCGCCGCCGTCGACATCCCCATTCCCCGCATCGGCGGCAACGCACTCCATCCCGGCGGAGAACGGCGCCCCACGGCCCGGCTCACACCGGCCCCAGACTTCGACCTGGAGACCTGAATGCACGCGTTCCCAGACAGGCCGCGACGGCCGATCCCTGCCCGGGCGTGGCTGTCGCTCGCGGCCGTCGGCGTGGCCCTGGCCGGCTGCGGCAGCGCCGATCCGGTTGCCTATTCCGGCATCGCCTCGTCGGCGCAACTGGCGCCCAACCCGCAGGACGACCACATCCCGTTCCGCTACGCCACCCCAGTGGACTGGCGCAGCTACAACCGGATGATCATCGACCCGATCGTGATCTACCGCGGCCCGGACAACCAGTTCGGCGACATGTCCGAGGAGGACAAGGCCGAGCTGGCCCACACCATGCAGACCGCATTCGTGGAGAAGCTGAAGACCCGCTTCACCCTGGCCGGCGACCCGGCGCCGGGCACCCTGCGCCTGCGGCTGACGTTGACCGGCGCGTCGACCAGCACGCCGGTGCTGAGCACGGTCTCGCGCGTCGACATCGGCGGCGGCCTCTACAACGGGGTGCAGGCGGTGCGCGGCGGCGAAGGCCTGTTCACCGGCGCCGTGATCTACGCGGTCGAGATCTACGATGCCCCGACCAACCGCCTGCTCAACGCCTTCGTCTCCAAGCAATACCCGGGGTCGTTCAACATCGGGGCGACCTTCGGCTCGCTGGCGGCGGCGAAGACCGGCCTCGAGAAGGGCGCGGACGCCCTGGTCGCACAGCTGAAGTGACCGCCACCGCCATCGTCACATAGGAGGTTCACCATGATCTTCGAGATGCTCTGGCTCGGCAGCATCCTGCTGTGCGCCGGGCTGTATCTGTGGGGCTATGCCGCGAATATCCTGCCGCGGCGGTGGCGCCTGCCGCACGCGCCCCGGGCCGCCGCCGGCAAGGAGAAAAGCCGGTGACCCGCCGCCCTCGATCCGGCCGCCCCATGGCCGCGCTGCTGATCCTGGCCGTGGCCGCCGGGCTGGGCGGCTGCGGCCTCGTGGCCCTGCCCTTCCGCACCACCAGCGCCGTGGTCAAGGTGGTGCCGGTGGCCGGCCATGTCGCCGCAGCACCTCTGGACGTCACCGCCGACGCGATCGACTGAGCCGCCCGCCCCGACGCCCTCAATCCATGTGCCATTGCAGCGGCAGCAGGAAGGGGAAGCCGGTGCGGCTGTCGATCTCGACCTTCATGATCGGCGCCATGTATTCGCCCCAGCGCCGGTTGACCGGGTCGTCGCGCAGGACGGCGACGGTGCGGTCGAGGTCGTCGGTCTCGAAATGGCCGAACAGGGTCAGGCCGTGCTTGAAGATCGAGTAGTTGCGGATCCCGGCCGCCCGCAGCGCCGCCACCATCTCCGGCCAGATCTCGTCGTGGCGCCGCTTGTACTCCTCCTCATAGCCGGGGCGGATTTCCAGGATCCAGCAGTGCTGCGTCATTCGCTGTCTCCGTCGTCAGGCGGCGAGGTAATCGTGCAGGATGCGGCCGGGCGCCAGGGTGAAATCGGCGCGCCAGTAGAAGCCGTCGAGCATCTCCCTGACCGGCAGCCGGTAGACCGGTGCCTGGATGTTGGGCCTGAGCTCGACGGTGCAGGGTCCGCTCCAGCATTCATGCACCGCCACCTCGGCCAGGCGGCGGGCGGTGAGCTGGCGGATCGCCGGCCGGCCGTCGATATGGTCGATCGCCTTGAGGTTGATGTTGGTGGCGAAGTCGAAATGCGCGGCCAGGCTCTCGATCCGGTCGCGCCGCTGCTTGTAGGCCAGCGTGCCGGTGATGACGTCGATGCCGTTGCGGGCGACGGTGCCGACCCAGGCGTCGCCGCGCGCCTCCAGCGTGGGGATGCCGGATTTCTTCGGCTGGCCGTGCACCTCACGGCCATGCGCGACGCCGATGTCGGAGGACAGGAACAGATAGGGCGAGTAGGAGCCGGCCTCGCCGGTCCCGGGCAGCCGGCACCCGACCATGATGTTGGACTCGCCGTAAGGGCCGAGCCAGTCGGTGTCGTTCATCTTGTAGATATGCGCCAGCACCACGTCGCTGGTCGGTTCCAGCGGCGGCGGCAGCAGCCGCTCGACCGCCTCCGGGTCGGTGCGCCAGGCCAGGGTCAGCACCTCGACGTCGCGGAAGCTGAACGGGAAGGGCGGCACCATCGGCGCGTCCCAGGGGGTCGAGAAGCCGCCCTGCAGGATCTCCTCGACCGTCAGCCGGCGTCCGGTCATGCCAGCCACCCCCGCACCTGGTCCCGCATCCGGATCGTCTCGGTCAGCACGTCGTCATAAAGCGTCGCCATGTAGTCCTGATGCACATATTCGAGCGCGAGATGCCCCTGGAAGCCGGCGTCGCGCAGTGTGGCCAGCTGGGCCTCGATGTTGATCGTGCCCTCATGCCCCTTGGCCTGCAGCGCGCCCGGCCGGGCCTGGCGCAGATGGACATGCGCGGCGTGGCGGGCCAGCGGGTCGATCTCCTCCTGCCGGTAGCCGAGGCAGACGAAATGGGCGTAGTCGAGCGTCAGCCGCAGCCCCTCGACCCGGCCCAGCAGTTCCTCGGTCAGGGCCGGAGTTTCGAGGAAGGAGTGGACATGCGGCTCGATCGTCGGCGTCACCCCGGCCTCGAGGGCGATCGGCACCAGGGCGTTGAGCGAGCGGGCCGATTCCGCCAGCGCCTGCGCCCTGCCCTGCCCCGGGTTGCACACGCCGGGCAGGATGAAGATCGTATCGATCCCGGCCCGGACGCAGAACTGCACGGCCTTGCGGAAATCCGCGATGTTGCGCTCGCGGTGGCGCGGATCGGCCAGGTTGCAGTCGGACAGGCTGTCGCCGAACAGGTGGTAGAAGCTGGGCACATGGATGCCGAGCGCCCGCACCGTCTCCGCCATCCCGTCCGGATCGGCCAGCAGCGCCGCCTTGTCGAGGGCGGGACCGTAGAAATAGCCGAGGTCGAGCGCGCCGATGCCGAGCGCCCGGGCGATGCCGGCCGCCTCCTGCAGCGAGCAGGCGCGCAGGGACCAGGAGGTGAGCGAAAGCTGCATGGATCAGACCCTCTCGACATGGCCGCTGGCGGCGGAGCGGTACATGGCGTCGAGCACCTCGACCGCGCGCATGCCGACCTCACCCGGCGCGTCGTTCTCGACATCGCGGCCGAGGCAGAGATCGACGAAGACATCGACCGGCCGCTCGCAGCTGTATTCGCCGGCGCCCAGCGCCATCGGCACGGTGGTGTCGCGGCCGTCGCGGCGCCGCACCTCCAGCCGCTCGCGCTCGATGTCGAGCAGCAGCAGGCCTTCGGAGCCGTAGATGCGCAGGTCGATATGCGGGCCGCGATGCTTCGGCACGGTGGAGGCGCCCGACAGCGCGGCGGTGGCGCCGCCCTCGAACCGCACCGTGGCGGCGTCGTAGTAGTCGACCCCGGTGGGCGAGGCGCCGGTCATGGCGAAGACCTCGCGCGGCGCCAGGTCGGCGATGCGGAACAGCAGACCGAGCGCATGCACCAGCTGGCCCCAGCCGTAGCCGCCGGCGCGCTTCGGGTCGGCCCAGGTCGAGGGTGGCGGCCGGAACATATGGCCCTTGGTCTCGGCCATCGGCCGGCCGGCGAACAGGTCCTCCAGCGCCGAGCCCATCTGCAGCACGACATGCTCGACCGCGCCGATCTCGCCGACCAGCCGGCGCGCCTGGCGCACCCAGGGCAGGAAGTTCCAGCCATAGGGCACCAGGATGGCGCGGCCGGCGCGGCGGGCACGGGCGACCAGGTCGCGGGCGTCCTCGGCGCGGGTCGCCAGCGGCTTCTCGACCAGCACATGACAGCCGCGGTCGAGCGCCGCGGCCGCGTGCTCGTGATGCAGCACATGCGGCGAGGCCACCACCACACCGTCCGGCTTCACCCGGTCGAGCAGCTCGCGGTAATCCTCCGAGCCCTCCGGGATGGCGAAGCGCTGCTGCAGCGCCGCCAGCTCCGCCGTGCCCAGCCGGTTCACCCCAACCAACTCGCAATCGGGATTCCGCTGCAGCACCGGGATGTGGTTCTGCGCCGCCCACCAGCCGGCGCCGACCACGGCGATCCGCGCTTTCCTCGTCATCGCGCCTTCTCCATCGCCGCCAGCGTGGTCTCGTAGACGCTGGTCATGTGGCGCCGCATCGCCTCCCCGGCCGCCGCGGCGTCGCGGGCATCGAGCGCCGCCAGGATGGCCTCATGGTCGGCGAAGCTGCGCTCCAGCACGCCCGGCGTCTCCGAGGCGATACGGCGGTACTCCATACCCAGCACGAAGAACGAGCCGCCGACCCGCTCCAGGAACGGGTTGCCGGAGGCGGCGTAGATGATGCGGTGGAACTCCATGTCCGACACGCGGAAGCCGACCGGCTCGCGCAGCAGGCCGCGCTGCACCACCAGGAGGGCGTGCAGCCGGGCCAGCGAGGCGGCGTCGATCCGCTCCGCCGCCAGCCCGGCGATGGTGCCTTCGACCAGGATCCGCGCCTCGTGCAGCGCATCGACCGTCGGCGCGTTCAGCTCGAGCAGGAACTGCAGCGGCGCCAACAGGTCCAATGCCTCCAGCGCCGTGACATAGACGCCGCCGCCCTGCCGCATCTTGACCACGCCCAGGATCTGCAGGCCGCGCAGCGCCTCGCGCACGCTGGGCCGGCTGACCTGCAGGATCTGCGCCAGCTCGCGCTCCGGCGGCAGCTGGTCGCCCGGCTTCAGGCTGCCGGTGCGCACCAGCTCCAGGAGCTTCTTCGCCACCTGCTCGGCGACCGATTGCCGCTCGATCGGGGCGACGGTGTCGAGGCCGGTGACCACGATCAGTCCCCCGCCGCACGGCTGCGGATCTGGTCGAGGCTGACGGCCAGCAGCAGCACGATGCCGCGGGTCACGTCCTGCCAGAAGCTGGAGACGTCGAGCAGGGTCAGCCCGTTGTTCAGCGTGCCCAGGATCAGCACGGCCAGCAGCGTGCCCCAGACGCTGCCGCGGCCGCCGAACAGGCTGGTGCCGCCGAGGATGATGGCGGCGATCACGGTCAGCAGGTGCTTGCCCGCCGCGTCCGGCGCAGCCGCCCCCAACATCGCCGCCAGCACCAGCCCGGCGACGGCGCCGCTGATGCCGGACAGGACATAGAGCGTGATCTGGGTGCGCGCCACCGGCACGCCGACCAGGCGGCTGGCCTCCGGATTGCCGCCCGAGGCGTAGACGAAGCGGCCGAAG
The DNA here is from genome assembly GCF_038440215.1 of Inquilinus sp. OTU3971. Lineage (NCBI taxonomy): Bacteria > Pseudomonadati > Pseudomonadota > Alphaproteobacteria > Rhodospirillales > Rhodospirillaceae > Inquilinus > Inquilinus sp. OTU3971. Next base: position 5,371 of record NZ_JASATH010000052.1, read on the forward strand.
CGGGACTTGGCCAGCACCACCCAGAGCGCGCCGTAACACAGCAGCATCAGGATCAGCGGCACCGGAATGCCGAACAGCCGGCCGCTGCCGATCCAGTTGAAGCCCGGCACCATCAGCGGCCGGGTCAGGCCGCCGGTCATCACCAGCGCGCTGCCGGTGATGATGCTCATGGTCGCCAGCGTGACGATCAGCGGGTTCAGCCGCAGCCCGGTGGTGAAGATGCCGTTGACCAGGCCGATCGCGGCGCCGCACAGCACCGCCGCCACGGCGGCCACCCAGATGTCGAGTCCTGCCCCGTGCAGCAGAGCCAGCACCACCCCGGTCAGCCCGGCCACGGCGGCGACCGAGAGGTCGAGCCCGCCGGCGATGATCAACGGCGTGCCGGTCGCCGCCATCAGCCCGATGAAGGCGACGTTGGAGCCGATGCTCATCATGTTGTTGAAGGACAGGAACCAGGGCGACAGCAGCGAGAAGGCGACCAGCAGCGCCACGTAGAACAAGAGCAGCACCACCACGCCGGACCAGGACCGGCCGAGCGCGCCGCGGGCGAAGCCCTGGACGCGGCGGGGAGTATCGATCGTCGTCATGCCCTCAGCTCCCCGTTCTCCGCCGCCGGCGCACTGGCAGCGGCCATCAGCTCCGCCGGCTCACGGCCGCGCGAAAATTCCGCCACCGCCCGGCCGCGGTCGAGCACGATGGCGCGGTCGCACAGGCCCGCCACCTCCTCGACGTCGGAGGACAGCACCAGGATCGCCCGGCCGGCATCCGCCAGCCGCCGCAGCTCGGCATAGATCTCGCGCCGCGCGCCGACATCGACGCCGCGGGTCGGCTCCTCCAGGATCAAGAGGCGCATGCCATCGACCAGCCAGCGGGCGATGCAGACCTTCTGCTGGTTGCCGCCGGACAGGGTGCGCAGGCGCTGCTCGCTGCCGCGCGTGCGGATGCCGAGCTGATCGATCCAGCCCTCGGCATGGCGCCGCTCCGCCGCCACATCCATGAACGGGCCGGTGCGGAAGCGCTCCAGGAACGGCAGGGCGATGTTCTCTCGCACCGTCAGCTCGGCGACGATGCCCTCGCGCTTGCGCTCCGCCGCGATGAAGCCGATGCCGGCAGCCTTGCCGGCCTGCGGATTGCGCGGCGCATAGGAGGCGCCGCCGATCGCGACCCGCCGCGCCGCCACTGGCCCGAGCGCGCCATACAGCGCCCGGCCCAGGCTCTCCACCCCGGACCCGACCAGGCCGAACAGGCCGACGATCTCGCTGGCCCGGACGGTCAGGTCGACATCCTCGATCTCGCCGGGGATCCGCAGCCCTTCCACCGCCAGCACGGCCTCGCCCGGCGGTGCCGCGGGGCCGGCGCCGTACAGGTCGTCGACCACGCCGCCGAGCATGGCGCGCAGCACCTCGGCCGGCGTCGCCTCATGGGTGCGGAAACTGCCGGCGTTGCGGCCGTCCCGCAGCACGGCGATGCGGTCGGACACCTCGAACACCTCGGACAGGTAGTGCGAGATATAGATCACCGCGACGCCCTGCGCCTTCAGCCGGCGGATGATGGCGAACAGGGTCGCCGCCTCCTGCTCGGTCAGCGACGCCGTCGGCTCGTCCATGATCAGCACACGCGCGCGGCCGGCCAGGGCGCGGGCGATCTCGACGATCCGCTGCTCCGGCACGCTCAAGCCCTTGACCCGGGCGGCGGGGTCGATGCCGGGATAGCCCAGCTGCTGCAGCAGCTCCTCCGCCCGGCGGCGCATCGCCGCCGTGTCCACCACCCGGAAGCCGGGGCCGGCGCGCATCGGCAGGTCGCCGATGCAGATGTTCTCGGCCACGGTCATGTCCGGAATCACCGAGATCTCCTGCGGCAGCAGGCGCACCCCGGCGGCGACGGCCTGGCGCGGCTGGTCGAAGCTGACCTCGGCGCCGTCCAGCCGCACCGTGCCGGCGTCGCGGCCATAGCTGCCGGCCAGGATCTTCACCAGCGTCGACTTGCCGGCGCCGTTCGAGCCGAGCAGCGCCAGCACCTGCCCCGCCGCGACCGTCAGCTCGACCTCGCGCAGCACGTCGACGCCGCCGAAGGCCTTGCGGATGCCGCGCATCTCGAGACGGGGAGCCGAGGCGGTCATGCCGTCACTCCTTCGGGATCAGGGTCTCGTAGCCCTTCAGCTCCTCCAGCCCGCGCAGGGCGGCGAGGTGCTTGGCGAAGGCCTCCTGCGGGAACTTGTAGTCCAGGACCTTGGCGTCCTTGGCGCAGGCCGCGTCCGGGTAGAACTCGCAGATGTTGGCCTTGGTCACCATGACGTGGTTGACCAGCACCGCCGGCGGCAGGGGCTTGTTGGCCAGGGTGGCGAGGGCGATCGGGATCAGGTAGTTGCCGTAGCGCTCCGGGAAATAGCCGACCGAGGCGACGAAGCGCGGCTCCTTCGCCAGGGTCTCGGTCTCGTCCGCACCCATGCCGACGACGATGGTGTCGGCCTCGCGCCCCGCCTGCTGGGCGGCGCGCAGCATGCCGGTCGCCGCCTGGTCGTTGATCGCGGTCACCATGATCGGCACCCCGGCGGGGATGCGGCCGATCAGGTTGCTCATCTGCTGGAAGCTCTCCTGCAGCGTGTTCTTGGTGTCGATTTTGAGGATGTGGTCGGCGGGGAAATTCGGCAGCTCGGCCTGGAAGCCGGCGACCTGGCCGCCGGTGCGCATCGCCGGGATGGCGCCGGATTGCGGCAGCTCGCCGACCACGAGATAGCCCTGCGCCACCTTGTCGGTGCCGTATTCGGCGACCGCGGCCTGGGCCAGGTAGGACCCGCCCATGAAGCCGGAGCGCGGGTTGTTGGCGCCGAAGAAGGTGGCGTTCGGCATCGGGATATCGATCGCCGCCACCTTGATGCCGGCGGTGTCGAACTGGTTCATCACCGCCGGGCCGAAATTCACGTCGGTCTGGAATTCGATGACGAAGTCGGCGTTGCGGCGGACGAAGCTTTCGGCATTGGCCAGGGCGGTCGGCCCGTCCAGCCGGTTGTCGGCGACGGCGAGCTCGACCCCCGCGGCGTCGGCATTGGCCTTGATGCCGCCCTCGACCTTCACCCCGAAGGAGATGTCGCGCTGCAGGTTGGCGAAGCCGATGACGTAGCCCGAGCCGTTGCGCGGCGGCGTCGCCGCCTTGGCGTCGGCCACCATGGCCTTGAGCTGGTCGGCCGACAGCATGGCGCCGGAGAAGGATCCCGGATCGAAGCCGTGGAAATCCTGGGCCCGGGCCGCGGGACCCGCGGCGAGCAGGGCAACGGCAGCGATGGCGAAACCCCGGAAGCGGTGCGCGCGGATCATCCCTTTCCTCCCCTCCATTCCGGTCCACTGGTAAATTGGACAGGCCAATTCTTTTCGGGCATCGTAGTGTCGGTCCCGCCGCCCTGGCAAGAGGGTGTTCGGAACCGGGACGAAGGAGCCGCCGAAGCGGCCGGTGGGAGGAGACCAATGCGCATCCAGGGCATCACTCCGATCGTGCTGCGCTATCCGGAGCCGAACGACCACGGCAATATCCGGCACACCGTGCTGCTGCGGCTGGAGGCCGAGGGCGGGCTGACCGGCTGGGGCGAATGCATCGCGATGTGGCCCGAGGCCTGCCGCGCCGTCGCCGCGCTGGTCCAGGGCGGCCTGGCCGATGTCATCGCCGGCATGGATGTGCGCGAGCCCGATTCGGTGTGGCAGGCGCTGAAGCGGCACACATGGTGGTACGGCGAAGGCGGCTTGGCCACCATGGCGCTGGCCGGCATCGACATGGCGGTGTGGGACGCCTGCGGCAAGGCGGCCGGGCTGCCGCTGTGGCGCCTGTTCGGCGGCCGGGTGCACGAGGCGCTGCCGGCGATCGCCAGCATGCATGTCAACCGCGCCACCATCGAGGAGGGCGCGGCCGAGGTGGCCGGCCACATCGGCCGCGGCTTCAAGGGCGCCAAGCTGGGCTTCGGCAAGCGCGGCCTGTCGCGGGTCGGCCGGGACCCGGACCACGATGTCGACTATGTCCGCGCGGTGCGCCAGGCCGCCGGCCCCGCCGCCCGGCTGATGGTCGATATCGGCAACGGCGTGCGCTGGGACGCCGCCACCGCGATCGCCACCATCCGCCGGTTCGAGACCTTCGATATCGACTGGGTGGAGGAGCCGCTGCATCCCGACGACCTGGATGGCCTGGCCCGGCTGCGCGCCGCGGTCGCCACCCGGATCGCGACCGGCGAGCGGGAATGGACCGTGGCCGGCTACGCCCGGCTGATCCGCACCGGGCTGGTCGACGTGCTCGGCATCGACCCCGCCCGGGCCGAGGGCATCACCGGCTTCCGCAAGGTGGCGGCCCTGGCCGAGGCGGCGCGCATCGCCGTCAACGCCCATGCCTGGAGCACCGCGGTGACCAGCGCCGCCAGCCTGCACCTGTCGGTCGCCAGCCCGGCGGCGCGGCTGTTCGAGCTGAAGCCGGTGGAGAACCCCATGCAGCACGAGCTGGTCGACACGCCGATCTGGCACACGGACGGGCTGGTGCGGCCGCCCGAAGGCCCCGGCCTGGGCGTCGAGCCGCGCGCGGCCTGCCTCGACAAATACCGGCTGCCGCTGTGACGGAGAGAGCGGAGATGACCGACGATCTGGGCCTGGCGGGCCGCATCGCCATCGTCACCGGGGCGGCCAGCGGCATCGGCCGGGCGACGGCGCTGCTGCTGGCCCGGCTCGGCTGCGTCGTCACCGCCGCCGACCGCGACGCCGCCGGGGCGGCCGAGACCGCGCGGCAGGGCGCGGAGGGCCGGATCGCGCCGGCGGTGTTCGATCTGGCCGATCCGGCGGCCTGCCGGGAGCTGGTCGAGACCACCGCCCAGACCTATGGCCGGCTGGACATCCTGGTGAACGCGGCGGCGCTGATGATCCGGCAGCCGATCGACGAGGTCGGCGACGACGCCATCGACCGGCAGATGCGGGTCAACCTGGCCGGGCCGTTTCATCTGTGCCGCGCCGCCCATGCCGCGATGGCGCCGCAGGGCCGCGGCCGGATCGTGATGTTCGCCAGCCAGGGCGCTCACACCGGCGGCTATGTCGGCTCGGCGATCTACGCCGCGACCAAGGCCGGGGTGATCGCGCTGGCCAAATCCTTCGCCCGCGCCTGGGCGGCGGAGGGGATCACGGTCAATGTCGTGTCGCCGGGCGCCGCCGACACGCCCATGCTGCATGACGGCGTGGCCCCCGACGCGCTGGCCCGCTTCCTCGCCACCATCCCGCTCGGCCGCGCCGCGATGCCGGAGGAGGTGGCGCGCTGCGTCGCCTTCCTGGCTAGCGACTGGGCCGGCTACGTCACCGGCCACACCCTCGACGTCAATGGCGGCCAGCTGATGCGCTAGCCGTTCCCGCCACCCTCCGGACACCATCATGACCGCATTGCGCATCGCCGACATCCGCACCCATCTGATCGAAGGCACCGGGGATGGCGGCGACTATCACCGCCAGAAGGGCGGCCACTGGATCATCGACACGCTGATCGCCAACCCGATGTCGGGCTATGCGCCCTACAAGGCGTCGCGGCTGAGCTGGGGCATCGACGTGCTGGGCTCGATCCTGGTCGAGATCGAGGACGACCAGGGCCGCATCGGCCTCGCCACCGGCTTCGGCGGCCCGCCGGCCTGCTGGCTGATCGAGAAGCACTTCCGCCGATTCCTGGTCGGCGCCGACCCGCGCGACCTGAACCTGCTGTGGGATCAGATGTTCCGGGCCAGCATGTTCTACGGCCGCAAGGGCCTGCCGCTGGCGACGATCAGCGTGGTCGACCTGGCGCTGTGGGACCTGGTCGGCAAGATCCGGCAGGAGCCGGTCTACAAGCTGATCGGCGGCCGGACCAAGCCGGAACTGAGCTTTTACTGCACCGGGCCTATTCCCGCGGAAGCCAAGCGCATGGGCTTCTGGGGCGGCAAGGTGCCGCTGCCGCACGGCCCCGCCGACGGCCGCGAAGGGGTGCGGGCGAACCGCGCGTTCCTGGCCGGGCACCGCGCCGCCGTGGGACCGGACTTCCCGCTGATGGTCGACTGCTATATGGCGCTCGACGTGCCCTACACGATCGAGCTGGCCACCGCCTGCGCCGATCTCGACATCCATTGGTGGGAGGAGGTGCTGCACCCCGACGATGTCGAGGGCTATGGCCTGTTGAAGCGGGCTTTGCCGGCCATGCGTTTCACCACCGGCGAGCACGAATACTCCCGCTACGGCTTCCGCCGGCTGATCGAGGGGCGGACCATCGACATCCTGCAGCCGGATGTGATGTGGGCCGGCGGCCTGACCGAGTTGCTGCGCATCGCCGCCCACGCCGCCGCCTATGACATCCCGGTGGTGCCGCATGGCAGCGGGCCCTACAGCTACCACTACGTGATGTCGCAGCCGAACGCGCCGTTCTGCGAATATGTGGCGAACAGCCCGGACGGGCGCAGCGTGCGGCCGGTGTTCGGCAGCCTGTTCCGGAACGAGCCGGTGCCGCAGGACGGCCGGCTGGACGTCTCCGACGCCCCCGGCTTCGGGCTGGAGCTCAATCCGGACGCTCCGCTCCGGCGGTTCGACGCGTCCGGGTTCTGACCGAGCGCCAGTTCACGCCGGCCGATACACCGCCGTGGCGGTGCCGTGGAACAGCTTCGCCTGGTCGTCCGGCGGCAGTGGCGCCAGGATCCGTTTGAAGCCGGTGAAGATGTCGTCGAAGCTGCCGCACAGGCTGGCGACCGGGAAGTTGCTGGCCACCATCGCCCGGTCGGGCCCGAACATCGCCACCGTCTCGCGCACGATCCAGCCATTGGCCTCGGTGGTCCAGGGCAGGCCCGGCCGGCCGAGGCCGGAGATCTTGACCGCGACATTGGGCCATTCCGCCAGCCGGGCCATGGCGCCGTGCCAGCCGCGCAGGCCGTCCTCGCTACGGTCCGCCGGCAAGCCGGTGTGGTTGAGCACGATCAGGGTCCGCGGGAAGTCGCGGGCCAGCGCCTCGGCCTCGGGCAGCACCCACCAGGCGGCCTGAAGGTCGAAATGCAGCCCGGCGGACTCCAAGAGGGCATAGCCGTCGCGCCAGCGGTCGTCGGACATCGGGCTGCGGCCCGCCTCGCCCGGCCGCGCCGGCCCGCCCGGCTTGTGGCGCACGCTGCGCACCAGGGGGAAGCCGGCCTGGGCCTGCAGCACCTCCGGCCATTCGGCCCGGTCCAGCCAGGCCTGGGCGATGATGGCGTTGGGCCGGCCGGTCCGCGCCGCCAGATCCGATACCCAGCGGGTCTCACCAACTGGGTCGGCGGGATCCCATTCGGCCTCCATATAGACGGTGGCGCGGATGTCGTGGCCGCGCGAATCGGCGGCGTAGTCTTCCGGCAGATAGCGCCGCTTGATTGGCGTGTAGTCGCCGTAGCGGAAGGGGATCCGGGCTTCCGGCAGCAGCCAGGGATGATGACCGTCCTCCGGGATCCAGAAATGCTGGTGGGCGTCGACGATCGGACCGGTCCAGAGGGTCGGTTCGGTCATCGGGCGGCTCCGCGGCGGGCGAAGGGGATGGCCAGCGTGCCGATCACATAGGTCGCGGCGCAGCCGGCGAAGAAGGTCAGCACGGCGGCATAGGCGCCGGTGGCCTGCAGGATCAGCCCGGCGGCGATCGGCACCACGATGCCGCCGACGCTGCCGGCGCAGTTCATGAAGCCGCCGACCGTGCCCTCCTTGCCCGGCGGCGCCAGCATCGCCGGCAGGCTCCAGTACAGGCTGCCGAAGCACAGCAGGAAATCGGTCGCGGCCAGGAGGGCCACCGCCGTCCCCGCCTCGGCGACATGCGGTAGCAGCAGGAATCCGGCCAGGGTGCCGAGGCCGGAGATGGTCAGCAGCAGCTTCAGGGTCACGCCGCGCCGCAGGCCGCGCTTCTGCAGCGCATCGGCCAGGAATCCGGCGGTCAGGGCGCCCAGGAAGCCGGCGCCGAAGATGACGAAGGTGGCGGCGCCCATCGCCTTGAGATCCAGCCCGCGCGCCTGGGCCAGGTAGCTCGGCCCCCAGGTCAGCAGGCCGAAATTCATCATCGCCCAGCCGAAGCGGCCCAGCATCATCGGCGCCACGACCCGGGCGGCGACCGCATCGCCGGTCCGGCCCTTCTCCGCCGCCTCCTGCGGCGCGGGGGCGCGGATCTGCGCCAGCTCGGCCGCGTTGACGCCGGGATGGGCGGCGGGGTCGTCGCGCAGCAGCCGCCAGGCCAGGAAACCCAGCCCGATGGTGACGACGCCGGCGATGCCGAAGGCCAGGCGCCAGGATTCGAGCGCGTAGATCAGCCAGGCAATCGCGGCCCCGCCCAGCGCGGCGCCGAGATAGCTGCCGCTGTCCATGATCACCGCGCCGCGCGCCCGCTCCTGCGGCGCCAGCCACAGCGCGTTCAGCTTGCCGCCGGCCGGGAACAGCGGCGCCTCCGCCACGCCGAGGCCGATCCGGGTCAGGAGCAGGGTGAAGCCGTTCATCGCAAACATCGCCGCGGTCTGGAACACGCCCCACAGCAGGGTCGATCCAGCGATGATCCGGCTCGGCCCCATCCGGTCGATCAGCCAGCCGCCGGGGATCTGCAGCAGCGCGTAGCTCCAGAAGAAGGCGCTGAGCAGCACGCCCTGCATCGCCGGCGACAGCCCCAGCTCCTTCGCGATCGCCGGCATGCCGACCGACAGCGAGGTGCGGTCGGCCAGGTTGATCACCGTCAGCACGGCGACGAAGGCGAACACCTTCCAGCGCACCGCGGTCGGCGCTTCGGCCCGCTCCGCCGCGCCCGTGATCCCGATCTGCGCCATCGCGTCCTCCCGAGGCTGTTCTTCAGTTCGAACCGATGCGGAACAGGCGGCCGGGCCACGCCGCGCCGAGCACGCGGCCGATCAGCGGCCAGGCCAGCATGGCGAGGCCGAGCGTGGTGATGCTGCCGACCAGGGCGTTCGACCAGAACACCGACAGGTCGCCGCCGGACATGATCATCGACTGGCGGAACGCGTCTTCCGCCTTGTCGCCCAGCACCATGGCCAGGACCAGGGGCGCGATCGGGTAGTCCAGCCGCTTGAACACGTACCCCACGATGCCGAAGGCCAGCACCAGCCCCATGTCGAAGGGCGAGTTGGCGACCGTGTAGGCGCCGGCGAAGCAAACCACCACGATCACCGGCCCGATCACGGCGAAGGGGATGCGCAGGATGGCGCTGAACAGCGGCACGGTCGCCAGCACCAGGGCGACGGCGACGACATTGCCGAGATACATGCTGGCGATCAGGCCCCAGACGAAGTCCGGCTGGTCGATGAACAGCATCGGGCCGGGCGTCAGGCCCCAGATCATCAGCCCGCCCATCATCACCGCGGCGGTGGCCGATCCGGGCACGCCCAGCGCCAGCATCGGCAGGATGGCGCAGGTGCCGGCGGAATGGTCCGCGGCCTCGGGCGAGACGATGCCGGCCGGGTCGCCCTTGCCGAAGCCGTCCTTGCGCCGGGCGAAGCGGCGGGCCAGACCGTAGCTCATGAAGCTGGCGGCGGTCGGCCCGCCCGGGGTGATGCCCATCCAGCAGCCGACCAGCACGCTGCGCAGCAGCGCCAGCCAGTGCCGCGGCAGCTCGCGCATGGCGCGGCCGACATCGCGCAGCCCGACCCGGGCGCGGATGCCGTCGAAGCGCAGCCCTTCCTCCATGGTCAGGATCAGCTCGCCGATGCCGAACAGGCCGATCACCGCGACCAGGAAGCTGATGCCCTTGATCAGGTCGGAAAGCCCGAAAGTCAGGCGGAGGTTGCCGGAGACGGTGTCCATCCCGACCGTGGCGAAGGCGAAGCCCAGCATCATCGACACCACGGTCTTCACCGGCGACCCGCTGCCCATGCCAACGAAGGAGGCGAAGGCCAGGAAGTAGACGGCGAAGAATTCCGGCGAGCTGAAGCGCAGCGCGAACTGCGCCACCCAGCCGGACAGGAGCGTGATCACCACCACCCCGGCCAGGGCGCCGAATCCCGCCGACAGGAAGGCCAGGGTCAGGGCCCGCGCCGCCTGCCCCGCCCGGGCCATCGGATAGCCGTCGAAGGTGGTGGCAACCGAGGAGGGCTCGCCCGGAATGTTGAACAGGATCGAGGTGGTCGATCCGCCGAACAAAGCGCCCCAATACATGCAGCTGAGCAGGATGATGGCCGAGACCGGGTCCATGGCGAAGGTCAGCGGCAGCAGCAGCGACACGCCGTTCGGCGCGCCGAGGCCGGGCAGCACCCCGACCAGGATGCCGAGCATCACGCCCAGCACCATCAGCATCAAATGGTAGCCGCTGAGCACCGTGCCGAAGCCGTCGACGAGATGGGCGAGGTTGTCCACGGGGGATCTCCGGATATCAGGCGAGGCCGAGCCAGGCCTCGACCGGGCCCTTCAACAGCGGCACCTGGAACCAGGTCTCGAACACCAGCCAGAGCAGCGCGGCGACGCCGAGTCCGACCGGCACGGCGCTGCGCAGCCGGTAGCCGCCCTGCAGCGCCATTACCCCGGCGAGGTAGAGGGCCGAGGCGACATAGAGGCCGAGCGGGATCGACAGCGCCACGAAGGCCGCCATCGGCCCGAAGAAGGCGGCCACCCGGCGCAGACGGACGGCGTCGAGGAACACCCCGCCGCCGTCACGGCCGCGCGATCGGATCGCCTGGACCAGCGTGCCGAGACTGCCGGCGACGATGATCAGGCCGACGGCGAAGGGAAAGGTGCCGGGCTCGGGCCCGGCCTCGTTCCAGCCGATGCCGCCCTGCAGCCCGCCGACCGCGACCGCGGCGCCGGCCGCGCCGGTGGCCGCGGACGCTACGCATTCCATCGCGAAGCGGGAAATGCCGTTCTGCATGACCGAACTCCGTCAGCCGGCGAGCCAGCCCTGCTTCTGGTAGACCGCGCGGACCCGGTCCTGCTCGGCGCGGATATAGGCCTGCCATTCTTCGCCGGTCAGGAACCGGCCGCTCTGCGAGCTTTTGGCCAAATAGTCCTGCCATTCCGGCGTCTCGCTGACCTTGCGCAGCAGGTCGGTGTAGAAGGCGGTCGCCTCCGCCGGCACGCCACCGGGCAGCCAGACGGCGCGCGGCATCTGGTAGCTGTCGATCGGGATGCCCTCGTCGCGGCACAGCGGGATGTCGGCCCAGCCGAGATCGCCGAACACCTTCGGGCCGGCCGGGAGGCGCTGCGTGGCGAAGACGCAGAGCGGCCGCACCATCCCGGCCTGCCACTGGCCGCGATTCTCGTTCGGGTTGTTGGTGTTGCCGGCGATATGGCCGCCGGCCAGCTGCACCGCGGCCTCGTTGCCGCTCTTGAACGGGATGTAGGTGAAGCGGGTGCCGGTGGCCTCGCCGACCATGGTGACCAGGGTCTGGTCGACATCCTTGGACTGGCTGCCGCCGAATTTGAGGGGCTTCTCCTTCGCCGCGGCCAGCAGCTCCGCCGCCGATTTGTAGGGCGCCTCGCCGTTCACCCACAGCACGAACTGGTCCATCGCCATCGCCGCCACCGGGGTCAGGTCCTCCGGCGCATAGGGCAGGTTGGCGACGAAGGGCAGCAGGTATTCGTTGTTGGTGCCGAACACCAGCTTGTGCGGGTCGCCGGCAGCGCCCTTGCCGTAGACGAAGCCCTCGGCGCCGCTGCCGCCGCCCTTGTTGCTGACGATGATCGGCCGGTCGACCAGCTTGTGCTTGACGATGATCGCCTGCACCGCGCGGGCGAAGCTGTCGGTGCCGCCGCCGGGGCCCGAGGTGACGACGAACTCGATCGGCTTCTGGGGTTCCCAGGCCTGGGCGGCAGCGGCTGGCAGCAGCGCGGCCAGCGCCAGGGTCAATGTCTTGAGCATCTGCGTTCTCCTCCCTTTGATTGTGATTGACGGGCCGGATCAGCCCGGCGGGGCGTGCCTCCGCGCCGCCATGCGGGCGGCCAGCAGCACCGCGGCGCGGCTGGCGCCGATATCGGCGATGCCTTTCCCGGCGATGTCGTAGGCGGTGCCGTGGGCCGGGGTGCAGATCGGGAAGGGAAAGCCGCCGAGCATGGTGACGCCGCGGTCGAAGCCCATCAGCTTCATCGCGATCTGCCCCTGGTCGTGATACATCGTCAGCACCGCGTGGCAGCCTTCCTTCGGCGCCCGCAGGAAGACGGTGTCGGCGGGATAGGGGCCGACGACATCGAGACCTTCCGCCGCCGCGGCGCGGACCGCCGGGCCGATCACCTCGATCTCCTCGCGCCCGAAATTGCCGCCGTCGCCGGCATGCGGGTTCAGCCCGGCCACGGCGATGCGCGGCCGCTCGATCCCCGAGGCGCGCAGGCAGCCGGCGGTCAGCGCCAGCTCGGCCCGGATGCCGTCCGCCGTGATCGCCGCGGCCACCGCCGAGAGCGGGATGTGCGAGGTGACCCGGGCGTTCCAGATCGTGTCCAGGATGTTGAACTCGCGCGCCGCGCCGGACCAGCCGATGGCGTCGGCGACGAAGCGGATCTCATCGTCGTAGCCGGGGGTGGCGTAGCGCATCGCCTGCTTGTTGAACGGGGTGAAGCACACGGCATCGGCCCCACCGGCGGCGGCCAGCTTCAGCGCCCGGCGGAAATTCTCCGATGCGAACTTGCCGCCCGCCAGCGTCGCCTCGCGCGGCGTCACCTCGGCCGAGTCGAGGTTGCCGAGATCGACCAGCACCGGCCGGTCGCCCGGCACTGCCTCGTCGGTCGTGACCTCGAGGTCCAGCGTGACGCCGGCCGTCCGCGCCCCGGCATCGAGGATGCGGCGGTCGCCGAACACCACGAACCGGGCGGCGGCGCGGAGCTCGTCCAGCGCCAGCAGGCGGGCGGTCAGCTCCGGGCTGATCCCGGCGGGGTCGCCCATCGCCAGGGCGATGACGGGACGGCGGGAGACCTCGGTCTCGGTCGGCCGGATGTCGGGCTGGGCTGCCACGGTGCTCCCCAAATCTTCTTGCTTCTGGAGGCACCGTATCAGCCATGCATTCACACATCAAGCATGCTGCACTCTGCATGCAGAATGCTGAGATTGACCTCCGCCGGGCTTATTCGCCATGCTTGGCCCCGCCGGGCGATGCCGCCGGCGGGGTGCGAGGACGGGATGGAACTTCTGCAGGACGCGTTGGCCGAGAGCGGCCCGATCGCCCGCCCGTCGCTGCACGACCAGATCGTCAGCCGCATCCGCGACATGGTGATCGAGGGCGTGCTGCCGTCCGGCGCACGCATCCATGAGGGCCAGTTGGGGGCGCAGCTCGGCGTGTCGCGCACGCCGCTGCGCGAGGCGCTGAAATATCTCGCCAGCGAGGGCCTGCTGGACCTGGTCCCGGGCCGCGGCGCCGTGGTCAAGCGCTTCTCCGCCAAGGAGGTCCAGGACATGCTGGCGGTGCTGGGCCTGCTGGAGGCCGAGGCCGGCCGGCTGGCCTGCGCCGATGCCTCGGATGCCGGCATCCGCGAGGTCCGCGGCCTGCACGACCGGATGCTCGAATATTACGGTCGGCGCGAGCGGCTGGAATATTTCAAGCTGAACCAGGCCATCCACTCCGCCATCCTGCGCCTGTCCGGCAACGCGGCGCTGGTGACGGTGCACGGCATCCTGCAGTCACGGCTGAAGCGGATCCGCTTCATCGGCAATGGCAGCGAGGAGAAATGGGCGGCGGCCGTGGCCGATCATGAGGAGATGATCGCGTCCCTCGAGGCCCGGGACCCGGAGCGCCTGGCCGCGATCCTCAGCCGCCACATGGCGGAGAGCTGGAACCGGGTCCGTGACGCGATCTGACCGCCCTGCCCGCCCGCCCCGTCAGGGGACGACCGCCTCGACCTCGATCTCGACCTCGTAGTCGCCGACCAGGTCGCCGGCCTGGACCAACGTGTTGGCCGGCTTGATCGCACCGAAGACCCGGCCATGGGCGCGCGACACCGGCTCCCATTTCGCGGCGTCGCGCAGATAGATGCGGGTGCGCACCACATCCTCCATCGATCCGCCGAGCGCGGTGATCGAGGCGGCGATCTTGTCGAGGATGTAGGTGGTCTGCGCCCCCGGATCGCCCGGCGCGACGCAGCGGTCGCCGCCATGGGTGGCGGTGGTGCCGGAGACGCGAATGGTGTCCTTCACCCGCACGGCGCGGCTGTAGCCGGCGATCGGCTCCCACACGCTGCCGGACGAGACCCGCAGCCGGTCCGGCCGGCCGGGCACCGGCTCGGGGGTGTAGATCGACGGGATGGCGTCGAGATGGTGGCTGAGGTCGCCCGAGGCGGTGAGATAAGGCGGCCGGCGATACTCGTCGCCGCAATCGCCGGGGATCGGTGTCGCCGCGGCGAAGGCGTCGTCGAGCCGCCCCCGGTCCTCGGCGTCGAGGGCGAAGCCGAAGGCCCCGAGGTTGTCGGCGCGGTGCTCACTCTCGCCCAGCCGCACGCCGATGATGGCGGCGGCGACCGCCTCATGCTCCAGCACCCAGCGCGTGGCGACGTTGGAGAGGGAGACGCCATGCTTGCCGGCGACGTCGGCGGCGGCCTGCAGGATGCCCTGGAACACATCCCAGCCGCCGGCCGCGTCGATGAACCGCTTGTACTTGGAGCGGCTCCAGTCCGGCATCGCGGCGGGCTCCGGCCGGCCGAGCCATTTGTCGGAGAGGAAACCGCCGCAGAGCGTGCCGTAGGCCAGCAGATTCACGCCCTTGGCGCGGCACAGATCGGACAGCGCGCCGGCGGCGCGGCGGTCGACCAGGGAGAACGAGACCTGGTTGGTCAAGACCGGCACGCCGTCGGCCAGCGCCACCGCCAGATGCGCGGCGTCAAAATTGGTGACGCCGATCGCGCCGATCAGCCCCTCTTCCCGCAGCCGCGCCATCTCGTGCAGCGCGTCGAGCCAGGCCGGATGCTCGAAGGTCCACCAATGGAACTGCAGCAGGTCGACCCGGTCGACGCCGAGCCGGTCGAGCCGGTCCTGCACGCCGCGGCGGACCACCGCGGCGGTCATCGGCCCCGGCTCCGGGCACCATTTGGTGAAGGCGACCGGCCGCCCCGGGCCCTTGCCGTGGCGGGCCAGCAGCCGGCCGGCGATCAGCTCGGCGCTGCCGTAATGGTCGGCCATGTCAAAGCTGTCGAAGCCGGCCCGGGCATAGGCGTCGAGGGCATCGGCGCCGCGCTCGGGGTCGAGAATCGTGCCGTCCTTCTCCAGGTCCGCCACCTGCCACAGGCCGCAGACCAGGCGGCTGATCGAGAGCCCGGGGCCGAGATCGATGCGCTCAGGGGTTGCCGGCACGGGATGTCTCCTTGATGGTCCGGCGCGACAGCCGGCCGAGATGGCGCGACACCACGCGGTCCTCGCCCAGCATGCCGCGCGGGCGCAGCAGCAGGACGGCGCAGAGGGCGACGCCGATCATGACGATCTGCAGCGCGGCGGCGCGCGCCTGCTGGTCGGGCGGGAACAGGGCCGAGATCGCGCCGCCCGAGGCCGCCCACAGGCCCCAGACGAAGACCGCGCCCAGGATGGCGCCGCGGTTGTTGCCGGAGCCGCCGACGATCAGCATCGCCCAGACCTGGAAGGTCAGCCGCGGCAGGTAGTTGTCGGGCGCGATGAAGCCGATGAAATGCGCCTGCGCCGCCCCCGCCAGCCCCATGATGCCGCCGCCGATGGCGAAGGCCTGCAGCCGGAACGCCCGGGCGTTCTTGCCCAGGGCACGGGCCGCGGTCTCGTCCTCGCGGATCGCCCGCAGCACCCGGCCCCACGGGCTGCGCACCAGCCGTTCCAGCGCGAGGTAGAGGGCCAGGACGACCGCGGCCAGCACGCCGAGATTGGCCAGGCCGAACAGCAGCGGGTCGCCGGCCAGGTCGGCGAAGGGCCGCGGGATGAAGCCGATGCCGAACGGCCCGCCAGTCACCGAGACCATATTGAGGGCGCAGAGCTGCACGGTGACGGCGACGCCGAAGGTGGCGATGGCGAGATAGTCGGCCCGCAGCCGGATGGTCAGCGCCCCGATCAGGAACGAGATCAGGGCCGCGGCCAGCGCCCCGCCGAGCCAGCCGACGACGATCGGCAGGCCGAAGCCGCCGAGGCGGTCGGGCGCGTCCGGCGTGGTCAGCAGCGCCGAGACATAGGCGCCGATGGCGACGAAGCCGGCAACGCCGACATTGAACAGCCCGGTCTGGCCCCATTGCAGGTTGAGGCCCAGGCACATCACGGCATAGGTCAGCGCCATGGTCAGGAAGAAGCAGCCATAGGCGACCAGCTCGACGCTCATTCCGCCCTCCCGAACAGGCCCTGCGGGCGGACCAGCAGCACCAGCACCAGCACGACGAAGGCGACGGCGGCGCGCCATTCGCCGCCGACCAGCGGCACGGCCACCGCCTCGGCCAGGCCGACGACCAGCCCGGCCAGCATGGCGCCGGGCACGCTGCCGATGCCGCCCAGGATCGCCGCCGCGAACAGCGGCAGCAGCAGGTCGAGCCCCATCTGCGGCCGGATCTGGACCAGCAGCCCGGCGAAGATGCCGGCGATTGCGGCGAGCCCCGCCCCCATCAGCCAGACGGTGCGGACCACCTTGCGCACATCGATGCCGACGACGCCGGCCAGCTGCGGATTCTCGCTGACCGCACGCATCGCCCGGCCGGTCGCGGTGCGGGTCAGCATCAGATGCACGGCGAGGACGAGGATCGCGGCGACGCCGAGCGACAGCAGCTGGTCGGGCGTGGCCCTGAGGCCGCCGCCGAGCGGCAGGGCGATCTGCAGCGCCTTGGTGTAGTAGGCCGGCTTCGAGGTGAAGATGAATTCGAGCAGGCTGCGCAGCGTCAGCGCCGCGCCGAAGCTGGCCATCACCAGGATGATGATGCTGCTGCGCTTGTCGCGCAGGCGGCCGAACAGCAGCGCGTCGACCAGCAGCGCCAGCCCGCCGGTCAGCGCCACGGCGATCAGCGCCGCGATCGGCAGCGCCCAGCCGAAGGAGAATGGACCGATCGGGGTCAAGAGCCCGCCGGAGACGCTGCCGAGCGCACCGGCGGCGGCCAGCGCGGCATAGGCACCCCAGGACAGCAGCTCGCCATGGGCGAAATTGGCGAAGCGCAGGATCGAATAGGTCAGGGTCACGCCGATGGCGCCGAGCCCGATCATCGCGCCGGTGATCAGCCCGTCTATCAGCACCTGCGGGGTCATGGCGCGGCCGCGTGGCGGCGGGCGCCGAGATAGAGCTCGGCCACGATCGGGTCGTCGGCGAGGCCGGCGGCCGGGCCCTCGTGGCGCACCTGGCCCTCGACCAGGATGACGGCGCGGTCGGCGATGGCCAGCGCCGCCTTCACATTCTGCTCGACCAGCACGATGGTGACGCCGGCGCGGTTGATCGTCTGCAGCCGGGCGAACACCTCGGCCACGATCTTCGGCGACAGGCCGGCCGAGGGCTCGTCCAGGATCAGCACCGACGGCTCGACCACCAGGGCGCGGGCGACCGCCAGCATCTGGCGCTGGCCGCCCGACAGCTGGCCGGCCCGCAGCGACGGCCGCGCCGCGAGATCGGGGAACATGGCGTAGAGGTCGGCAATGCGCCGCGCCCGCCGGTCCTTCGGCAGGATGTCGGCGGCGGCGCGCAGATTGTCGTGGATCGACAGCGTGGCGAAGATGTTCTCGGTCTGCGGCACGAAGGCCAGGCCGTGGCGGATCTTCTGATGCGCCGGCACGACGGTGATGTCGGTGGCCCCCAGCGCCGCCGTTCCGGAATGGACCGGCACCAGCCCGGCAATCGCCTTGACCAGGGTCGACTTGCCGGCGCCGTTCGGCCCCAGCAGCACCACCAGCTCGCCGCGCGCCACCCGGAAACCGACGCCGCGCACGATCGGCAGGTCGGGCTCGTAGCCGGCGACGAGGTCCCTGGTCGAGAGGGCGGCCGTGTCCATCACGCCACCCCGCCGAGATAGGCGTCGACGACCGCCGGGTTGCGCGCGATCTCGTCCGCGGTGCCCTCGGTCAGATACCGGCCACCGGCCATCACCACGACCCGGCCGCACAGCCGTGCCACCATCTCCATATTGTGCTCGATCAGCAGGATCGACCGGCCCTGCCGGTTGAGCTCGAGGATCCGGTCGATGATCAGCTCGAGCAGCGTCGGGTTGACGCCGGCGGCCGGCTCGTCGAGCAGGATCGCCTGCGGGTCGGCCATCAGCACCCGCGCCAGCTCCAAGAGCTTGCGCTGGCCGCCGGACAGCACGCGCGCCGGCTCGTGCTCCAGATGCGACAGGGTGACGAAGTCGAGCAGCGCCCGCGCCTTCGCCACCGCCGCGCGCTCCTCGGCGGCGACGCGGCCTGGCCGGACCAGGTTCAGCCAGATCCGCTCGCCCGCCTGCTTCTGGCCGCCGGTCAGCACATTCTCCAGCACCGTCATCTCGGCGAAGGGGCGCGGGATCTGGAAGGTGCGGGCGACGCCATGGGTGATGCGCTGCTCCGGCCCCCGATGCGACAGCGCGCGGCCGGCGACCCTGATGGTGCCGGCGCTCGGCGCCAGGCTGCCGGCGAGCAGGTTGAACAGCGTGGTCTTGCCGGCGCCGTTCGGGCCGATCAGGCCCAGCATCTCGCCGCGGCCGAGCGCGATCGACATGCCGTCCACCGCGCGCAGGCCGCCGAACTGCTTGACCAGGTCGCGCCCCTCGATCACGGGCGCGCCGGCGGAAGCGTTCGGGGCATGTGCGGCTGGCTGCATCCGCCTCGGACCAAATTTGATCGGTGATGTTTGATCAAAGTTTACACGCGGCGGGTTGGCAAGTAGAAAATTGGGGGCAGCCAAACTGCCCACAGCCTGGAGGGCCCATGCCCGATCGGGACGAGCGACATACGGTGCCTTGCAGGGACGCGGCCGCATGAGTCGGCGCCGCACGCTGTCGCCGGTCGGGCGCGAGACGCTGCACGACCGGGTCTATGCCGAGCTGCGCCGGTCGCTGATCCACGGCATGTTCGACGCCGGCGAGGTGCTGCGCATCGTCGAGCTGGCCGAGACGCTGCAGACCAGCACCATGCCGGTGCGCGAGGCGCTGGGCCGCCTGGTGTCGGAGCAGGCGCTGGAGGCGCTGCCCAACCGCTCGGTGCGGGTGCCGCTGATCACCCGCGAGCGGCTGGACGACCTGGCCCGCGCCCGCTGCCTGATCGAGGGCCAGGTGACGGCGCTGGCGCTGCCCAACCTGTCGGCGGCGGATTTCGACCGGCTGCGGCAGCTGACGGTGGCGTGCGAGGCGGCCTTCCGCAGCGACGAGGCGGACAAGGCGCACCGGACGTCGGAGCTGAACCACGATTTCCATTTCTCCATCTACCGCGCCGCCGGGTCGGCCGTGCTGATCCCGATCGTCGAGAGCCTGTGGCTGCAATCCGGCCCCTATGTCCGCGCCGCGGCGCAGATCCATGACGAGCAGCGCGACATCCCGGCCACGCATTTCCACTGGGAGCTGATCGCGGCACTGGAGCGCGGCGATGCCGGCGGGTCGACCCGGGCGCTGACCGACGACATCACCCGATCGTTCCGCCTGATCCGCGGGCGGCTCGATGCCGAGGATGCCGAGGAGAGAGCCTATGGCTGACGCTCACGACGACAGCTTCGAGCTGTACGACCTGCGGGTCGAGGTGGTGGCGCCCGAGGGCGGGCCGATCTATTGCGGCGCCAAGGTCGGCGACCATTTCGAGCTGCGCGGCGAAATGCTGCATCTGCCGCCGGGCCAGGGCTTCTCGATCTATTCGCTGGCGGCGCTGCTGCCGCTGCTGCCGGCCAAGCAGCGCCCGACCCATGCCAACGACTGGATGACGACGGACGCCGAGGTCGCCTGCCCCGACCCGAACTGCTCGTCGCGCTTCCGCATCACCCGGACCGGCAAGCGCCGGTTCAGCCACGCGGCGACCACCGCCGTGCCGCTCCAAGACGACCGAGGCTGAGACCATGCAGAGATTCCCGCTGGCCCCGGACTACGAGATCTCGCGCGTGATCCGCGGCGGCTGGCAGCTGTCGAGCGGCCACGGCACGGTCCGCAGCGACGACCCGGTGGCCGACC
This sequence comes from Inquilinus sp. OTU3971, assembly GCF_038440215.1. Lineage (NCBI taxonomy): Bacteria > Pseudomonadati > Pseudomonadota > Alphaproteobacteria > Rhodospirillales > Rhodospirillaceae > Inquilinus > Inquilinus sp. OTU3971. The sequence continues at coordinate 25,359 of NZ_JASATH010000052.1, forward strand.
TGGTGGCCTTCGCCGACGCCGGCATCACCACCTTCGACTGCGCCGACATCTACACCGGCGTCGAGGAGATGATCGGCCGCTTCCGGCGGCAGTATCGCGACCTGCGCGGGGCGGAGGCGCTGGGCCGGATCAAGATTCACACCAAATTCGTGCCCGACCTGGACGTGCTGCCGCGGATCGGCAAGGCCGATGTCGAGGCCGTGATCGACCAGTCGCTGCGGCGCCTGGGCCTGGAGCGGCTGGACCTCGTGCAGTTCCACTGGTGGGACTACGACGCGCCGCGCTGGCGCGAGGCGGCGCTGTGGCTCGAGGAGCTGCACCGCGCCGGCAAGATCCACAAGATCGGCGGCACCAATTTTGACACCGACCACATGCTGGAGATCGTGCAGGCCGGCGTGCCGCTCGCCACCATGCAGGTGCAATACTCGCTGCTCGACCGCCGGCCGGAGGGGCGGATGGCCCGGGCCGCGGCCGAGAACGGCGTCGCCTTCCTGTGCTACGGCACCGTCGCCGGCGGCTTCCTGGGCGACCGCTGGCTGGGCGTGACGGAGCCGGCGGTGGAGGCGCTGGAGAACCGGTCGCTGGTCAAATACAAGCTGATCATCGACGATTTCGGCGGCTGGGACCTGTTCCAGGCCCTGCTGCAGGCGCTGCGCCGGGTCGCCGACCGGCAGGGCAGCGACATCGCCACGGTCGCCAGCGCCGCGATGCTCGGCCGGCCGGGCGTGGCGGCGGTGATCGTCGGCGCCCGCAACCGCGACCACCTCGCGGCCAACCTCGCCATCGCCGGTCTCGGCTTGACCGAGGAGGACCATGCCCTGATCGCCGAGGCGCTGGCGGGGGCGCGGGAGATCGAAGGCGACGTCTTCACGCTGGAGCGCGACCGCCACGGCCGCCACGGCGCGATCATGAAATACAATCTGAACAAGGGTGCCGCCTGACCGTCGTCAAACAACGGCCGGCGGCAGGTCGCCGGCCCAACAGACAGGGAGTACAGCAATGAAAAAGTTCCTTCTGACCACCGCCCTGGTGGCGGCCGTCGCCGCACCCGCCTTGCCGGCCGCCGCCTGCGACATCACCGTCGGGCTGGTGATGGAGCTGACCGGCCCGGCCGGCGCCTATGGCCAGGCCGGCGCCAAATCGGTCGAGATGGCGTTCCGCGACATCAACGAGGCCGGCGGCGCCGCCGGCTGCAACCTGGTGACCGACACCCGCGACAGCCAGAGCCAGGGCACCGTCGCCGTCGACCAGGCGACGCAGCTGGTCAACATCAAGAAGGTGCCGGTGGTGATCGGCGGCATCATCTCCTCGGTGTCGATCCCGATCCTGACCTCAGTGACGGCGCCGGCCGGGGTGGTGCAGGTGTCGCCCGCCTCCTCCTCGCCGACGCTGACCGCGCTGGGCCGGGACGGCAAGACCAACGGCGTGTTCTTCCGCACCATCACCTCGGACGCGCTGCAGGGCACGGCGGCGGCGAAATACGCCCTCGACCAGGGCCTGAAGAAGATCGCCATCATCCACGTCAACAACGATTTCGGCGTCAACATCGTCCGCGAGTTCTCGGCCGCCTACACCAAGCTCGGCGGCACCATCACCTCGACCACGCCCTACAACGAGCAGCAGGCGAGCTATTCCGCCGAGGCCAGCGCCGCCATGGCGGGCGAGCCGGAGGCGCTGTACCTGGTCAGCACCCCGGTCGACGGCGCCACCATCGCCCGCGCCTGGATCTCGGGCGGCGGCGCGCAGAAGCTGCTGCTCAATGACGGCATGAATTCAAGCGACTTCATCGACAGCGTCGGCGCGCAGTATCTGAACGACGCCTACGGCACCTCGTCGGGCACCAGCAAGACGGCATCGACCGACTATTTCTACGGCGCCTATGAGGCGTTCTCCGGCGGCATCAAGCCGGACGCGCCTGCGGCCGACCGCTCCTACGACGCCGGCGCCATCGTCGGGCTGGCCATCGCCAAGGCCGGCAAGGCCGACGCCGCGGCGATCAAGGCGGCGATCCCGCAGGTGGTGGCCGAGGGCGGCACGCCGATCCATGCCGGCAAGGACGAGTTCGCCAAGGCGCTGCAGTTGATCAAGGACGGCAAGCCGATCAAGTACGAGGGCGTGATCGGCCCGGTGAGCTTCGACCAGTACGGCGACATCACCGGCCCGTTCCGGCTGTGGCGCATCCAGGACGGCAAGGTCACCACGGTCGGCGAGATGAGCGCCGCCGAGGTCGACAAGATCCGGGCCGAGCTGGCGAAATAGGTCTGCAACCGACGGGTCTGGTCGTGACGAACGTGAGGTGCGTGGAGCCGCTTCAGGAGTCCTGAGGCGGCCTCATGGAAAGGGGAGGACCTCATGACCCGTCTTACGGCACAGGACTTTGACCCGGAGCTGCTCGAGCTCTACGACTTCTACGTCCATGGCAGGATCACGAAGCGCGAGTTCCTCGACCGCGCCGGCACCTTCGCCGTCACCGGGCTGAGCGCGGCGGCCATCCTCGCCTCGCTGAGCCCGAACTATGCGATGGCGCAGCAGGTCGAGTTCACCGACCCGGACATCGTCGCGGAGTACATCACCTACCCATCGCCCAAGGGCAATGGCGAGGTCCGCGGCTATCTGGTCCGCCCGGCCAAGGCCGCCGGCAAGGTGGCGGGCGTGGTCGTGGTCCATGAGAACCGCGGCCTGAACCCCTATATCGAGGATGTGGCGCGGCGCGTGGCGAAGGCTGGCTTCATCGCGCTCGCCCCCGACGGGCTGAGCTCGGTCGGCGGCTATCCCGGCAACGACGACAAGGGGCGCGAGCTGCAGCGGACGGTCGATCGCGTCAAGCTGATGAACGACTTCTTCGCCGCGGTCGAGTTCCTGATGCGGAGCGAGCTGATCACCGGCAAGGTCGGCATCACCGGCTTCTGCTACGGCGGCGGCGTCGCCAACGCCGCGGCCGTCGCCTATCCCGAGCTGGCCGCCGCCGTGCCGTTCTATGGACCGCAGGTGAAGCCGGAGGACGTGCCGCGCATCGAGGCGCCCCTGCTGCTGCACTACGCCGAGAATGATGCTGACATCAACAAGGGCTGGCCTGCCTATGAGGCGGCGCTGAAGGCAGGGGGCAAGACCTACGAGGCCTACATCTATCCCGGCGTCACCCATGGTTTCCACAACGACTCGACGCCGCGCTACGACGAGGCGGCGGCCAAGCTGGCCTGGGACCGGACGATCGCCTGGTTCAAGCGATACCTCGCCTGAGGCTTTGCGGACACTGACGCGCTGCTCAGCGGCGCGTCAGGCCGATCGCGGCGTCGACCAGCCTCTCGGCGGCGCCGGGCGCGAAGGCGGCCGGCAGGCCGTAGTAGCGGTGCGCCTCCTCCACCTCATAGCCGCCGTGCCGGTACTCGCCGGCCGGCGGGATGTAGCCGGGGCAGCCATCGGCGAAGCCGAACGTCATGGTGCGGCCGGCAAGCGGGTCGCCGTCCAGCGCCCGGCGCAGGTCGAGCCCGGTCCGGGCGAAGATCTCGCCCGGCAGGCCGATCAGCCGCGCGCCGCCCCAGTCGAACAGGGTGACCCGGGCCGGCCATGGGGCCAGCGGCCGGGGCGCCACCCGTTCGGCCCAGTCGATCCAGCATCGCAGCAGGGCCGCCCGGGCCGGGTCCGCCGCCGCGGCCTCCCGGCGCCAGGCATCCGCCAGGACAACCGGCGCCTCGGTTTCGGTCCGCGCCAAAGGCAACATCAGCTCGGTCGATGCGGCGCGGATGTCGCCGCCGAGCGGCTGCTCCGGCGCCTGCAGCGCCGATTGCGCGATCCGGGCGCCGATGCGTTCGGCCTCGGCAAAGGTCCGGTCCGGCCGCGGCGCGGTGGAGATCGATGCATGCGCCGGATGGCCGGTGTTGATGTCGCCGGTGCAGCCAGTGAGGAAGATCGCGACGGCGCCGGGATGCGCCGCCTCCAGGTGGCGGCGGACCGCGCCCGGATAGTCGGCGGTGAACAGCGTGTTGTCGGCGCCCAGCACCACCGGATGCAGAGCGTGGCAGGCCAGCACCGCAATCGCCGCCCCGCCCTCCTCCCGGATGCGCAACACCGGCAGCGCCGGGTCGACCGGGCCGCCGGCGTGGCGACGGTTGCGGGCGATGCCCGGGTCCGCGCCCATGCCGAAGCCCAGCCGGGCCGGCCGCCGCGCGGCGCGGGCCTCGGCGGCGACCTGGACGCAGGCATCCTCCAGCCGCTGCAGCCAGGCCGGGTCCGGCCCCGTGCCGAGCCGTCCCGGCATGGCGACGGGCCCGCCATGGGTGTGAGTGGCGGCGACGATCAGATGCCCGGCGGCGAGCCCGGCGCGGTCGCGGATCCGGCGGCAGCTGTCCTCGTGCAGGCCGATGGCGTCGGCGACCACCAGCGCCGTCTCGCCGACCGCCACGGCCCGGACGGTCAGCGGATCGTGCGCGCCGGTGGCGGGGCTGGTGCGCGCGGCGAAACCGGACATGGCGAGGCCGGCCGGCGGCGTCACGTCGATCACAGCCGCGCCGGCGGGCACCAGGTCGCTCACGGCCGCTCCTCGCCCAGGGCCAGGACGGTGTCGATGGCCAGATCCGGGTCGCCCGGGGCCCAGCGGAAGCGGATCAGGTCGGCCGGCGCGCCCACGGCCAGCACGCCGCGCGCGCCGGCGAAGCGGCCGGGATTGACGGTGGCGAGACGCAGGGCGTCGGCCAGCGAGATCCCGGCCATCTCGATGGCGAGGGCGACGTCCTGCTTCAGCGGCCGGGCGGCGCCGGCCAGCAAGGGCGTGCCGGCGAGGCGGAGCCGCCCGTCGGCCGTCAGCTCGACCCGGCCGCCGATCGGCTGGTCGTAGAGGCCGGGCGGCAGGCCGCCCAGCGCCGCCGCGTCGGAGACCAGCACGGCGCGGTCCAGCCCCTTGGCCCGCAGCATCGCCCTGAACACTTCGGCCGGCAGGTGGTGGCCGTCGGCGATGAAGCTGGCGGTCAGCCGGTCCTCGGCCAGCTGCGACCAGATCGGGTTCGGATGGCGCGGCAGCATCGCGGCGATACCGTTGCCGAGATGGGTCGACAAGCTCGCCCCGGCCTCGATCGCCGCCGCGATCTGTGCCGGCGAGGCGTCGGTGTGGCCGATCGCGACATGGACGCCGCGCGCCGTGAGGCCACGGATGTAGTCGGGCGCGCCCTCGTGATGCGGCGACAGGGTGACCAGCCCGACGAGGCCATCGCAGGCCGCCTGCCAGCGGTCGAATTCGGCGAGGTCCGGCGGCCGCACCTGGTCGCGCGGATGCGCCCCGCGCGGCCCGTCTTCCGGCGAGATGTGCGGGCCTTCGACATGCACCGCCGGGATGGCGTGGGGCATCAGCGGATCGGCCGCCCGGGCCGCGGCGATGGCGGAAAGCGCCGCGGTGATCGAGGCCTCGGAGGCGGTGATCAGCGTCGGCAGGAAGCTGGTGACGCCGCCTTCCCGCAGCACCGATGCCAGCCGCGTCACCGTCTCCGGCACCAGGCCGCCGCCGTTCAGGTCGTGCCCGGCGAAGCCGTTGACCTGCAGGTCGACCAGCCCGGCCGACAGCCACGCCGTCTCGCCCGCCGGGCCGTCCTCGATCGCGGCGATGCGGCCGTCCGCGACCGTGACCGCCAGGCTGCGGCCGGTGGCCGGGTCGCGGCCGGTGATCACAGCGACCGCACCCGGCCGCGGAACCGGCCGATGAAGCGGCTATTGGCCTCGTCGCCGCCCGGGGCGTTGCCGCTGCGCCAGACCGGCGGCTCGATGCCGCGCTCGGCCAGTTTGGCGATGGTGCGGATGATCAGGCAGTTCAGCGCGAAGGCGTTGGCGAAGGTGGAGACGGCCGCCACCGGCTCGCCCACCCCCGGGATCCGCACGACGGCATCGCCGACCGGCACCTTGGTGTCGATGGCGATGTCGGCCAGGTCGTGCAGGTTCTGCTTGGTCGGGTGGCGGGCGGGATGGTCCGGCGCGGTCTGGTCGGCATGGCCGCGCGAGCTGACCCCGATGACGAAGGCACCGCGCCGCTTCGCCTCGATCGCCGCATCGATCAGCGCGGCGTTGATGCCGTAGGCGTTGACCAGGATCAGCAGGTCGTCCGGCCCCAGGCCGCGATCGGCAATCACCACCCGGCCATAGCCCGGCGTGCGCTCGATCGCCATCGACCGCAGGGCGCCGTTCGACAGCAGCGTGCCCTCGTCGAGGATGGCCGAGACATGCATCAGCCCGCCGGCGCGGAAGAAGATCTCCTGCGCCGCCAGGTTGGAATGGCCGCCGGGGCCGAAGACATGGACCAGCCGGTCGGCTTCGATCTGGTCGGCCAGGCGGGCCGCGGCGCGGTCCAGGCTGTTGCGCTCGGTCTCCAGGATCGTGCGCATCAGCTCCTGCGTGCGGTCGAGATAGGCGGCGCAGAGGGCGTCGGCGTCGATGTCAGCCATGGGGGTTCGACTCCGGGTCCAGGAACAGGGTCACGGCGGGATGCCGGCGCAGGGCCGTCGCCGGGCAGGCCGCGCCGATCCGGTCGTTCAGGGCGCGGCGCACCGCCTCGCGCTTGGCGGCGCCCGGCACCACGCAGACCAGCCGGTCGGCGCGCAGCAGCCGCGGCACCGTCAGGGTGATGGCGTGGGTCGGCACGTCGGCGAGCCCGGGGAAGCAGCCATCGTCGACCTGCTGCTGTCGGCAGACGGCGTCGAGCTCCACCACCTTCACATCCAGCGGGTCGGTCAGGTCGGCCACCGGCGGGTCGTTGAAGGCGAGGTGGCCGTTCACGCCGATGCCGAGGCAGACGATGTCGATCGGCGCCTGCGCCAGGACGCGCGCGTACTCAGCGGCGGCCGCGGCCGGGGTCTCGCCGGGGTCGATCAGGTGGACGGCGCCGAAGGGCAGCCGGTCGAAAAGCTGGCGCCGCAGCCACAGGGCGAAGCGCGTCGGCGCGTCCGGCGCCAGGCCGATATACTCATCCATGTGGAAGGCGGTGACGCGGCCCCAGTCGATGCCGGGCTCCGCCACCAAAGCGTCGAGCATCTCGGCCTGGCTCGGCGCCGCGGCGAAGATCATGCGGGCGGACCCGCCGTCCTGCAGCAGGCGCCGCAGCTTCGCCGCCACGACGGATGCGGCGGCCCGGCCCATCGCGGCGCGGCTGGGATGGACCTGAACATCGATGCCGCCGGCCGGGGCGGATGCGGGCATGGTCATTCAGAGCTCCGTTCGGCCGGCGATGCCTCCGCCAGCCTTTCGATCGTCAGCAGCAGGGCCCGGGCGATATGGAACGGGTCCTTGACCGGCAGCGCCACCGTCTTGTCGAGCGGCGCCCCGGCGCGGTCGCGGATCTGTACCCATTCGCCGCCCGGGCCGGCGGGGAAGACCCGGTACGTGTAGTCCGCCAGCCGGTCGTGCCAGGCGGCGAGGTCGCGCCGCCCGGTCTCGAGATGCAGCAGCGCCAGCGTGTACAGCGCCTCGGCATGCGGCCACCACAGCTTGGTGTCCCAGGTGTCGACGACGAGGTCCTCATAGCGGTCGCCGGTCCGACGGCCGCGCGGCGCGCCGCCGTCGCGGTCGGCATAGCGGAACAGGCCGCCCTGGTCCTCGTCCCAGCCCAGCGCCGCGGCGTGGACGGCGACGTCCGCAAGGGTGCCGGCATCGAACAGAGGGGAGCCGGCCGCGATGCCCCCGCGCCGCAGCGACCGGCCGGCCTGCAGCAGGAACCAGCAGGCTTCCAGCACATGGCCCGGGGTGCGGTGGCGGGCCAGCAGCGTGTCGGCATCATCCGTCGATGCCGACACCATCTCGGCGATGTCGTCGCCGGCCAGGAATGCGGTTTTGATCTCGCGCACCGCGCCCAGCACCGTGTCGGCGGCGACCGCGGAGCCGGTCGCGTCCAGCACCTCGGCCCCGACACCGACCAGGATCATCGGCAGCGAGAAGCCGCGGAAGCCGGCCCGGATCGGATAGGGCTCGGTGCGCGCGGTGCCGGCGGCGATGCGGGCGGCGGCATTCGCCAGCAACCGCTCTGCCAGCTCGCCCCATTCCCCCTCCCCGCTCTCCGCCGCCAGCGCGGCGAAGCCGAGGGCGGTGAACAGGTCGGCAAAGACGCTGGCGTGCAGCTCCTGCCCCGGCGCCGGCGGCTTCGGCGGGCCGTCCTGCGCCAGCAGCCAGGCGGTGCTGCCGTCGGGCAGCAAAGCATGATTACGCAGCAGGACCGCGGTGCGGCGGGCCCGGCCGAGGCAGGTGGCCGGGTCGATGTCGACCAGGCCGCGCCGCCCGGCGCGGGCCAGCCGCGCCATCAGCCAGACCCACCGCCCCTGCGACCAGGTGTATTTGTCGCGCGACAGCAGCCGGCCGCCGTCGTTCGACCAGCAGGTGAAGACCCCGCCATGGCGGTCGTCCGGGCCGTTGGCCAGCCACCAGGCCAGGACGTCGTCGACCAGATGGCGGGCGGTGGCCCGGCGCAGCGCCGCCGGATCGGCGATCGAGACGATCTCAGGCACGGCTGGCGCTCGGGCTTTGGGCGGGGATGCCGGCCGCCGCCGTCTCGTCGCTCTCCAGCGCGTCGATCAGGGCGTCGGCCTCGGCGTTCCGCCACGGCGCCACCAGCCCGATCACGGTGAACACGGCCAGCGAGCACAGCACCGGCCCGGCCACCGTGATCGAGGTGGTCCAGTCCGGGTTCAGCGCCTTGATCTGGTCGACGAAGACATATTTCACCAGGACGAAGACGACGAGCCCGGTGGCCCAGGATGCCAGCGCCGCGGTCGGGCCGCAGCGCCGGAAGGCCGGCAGCATGCCGAACAGCATCGGGATCGCGATCGGCCCGACCAGCGCGCCGAACCACAGGATGATCAGCCCCAGCACGCCGCCGAAGCTGTCGGCCGTCAGCGCGATGCCCATCGACAGGGCGATGAACAGGAAGGTGCTGAGCCGGCCGATGAACAGCTCGGTCCGGCCGGACATCCGGCGCGCGCCCTTCCAGATCACCGGCAGGATGTCGCGGGTGACGACGGCCGAGACGGCGTTGGCGTCGGAGGAGGTCATGGCCATGGTGTGCGCGAACATCCCGGCCAGCACCAGCCCCACCAGGCCGGTCGGCAGCAGGCTCTGGGTCAGGAGCGCATAGGATTGCTGCGGCTGGTCCAGGTTCGGCAGCAGGATCGGCGCCGCCCACATCGGGAAGAACAGGATCAGCGGCCACACCAGGTAGAGGGCGGCGGACAGCAGCGCCGCCTTGCGCGCGTCACCGCCGGTCGGCGCGGCGATGAAGCGCTGCGCCAGGTTCCAGGTGCCGCCGTTATAGGACAGGGTGTTGATCAGCAGATAGACCAGCACGAAGACGATCGTGTACTGGCCGTTGAAGGGCTGGGAATGGCCCGGCGGCAGCTGGTCCCAGATGGTCCACAGCGCCGAGACGCCGCCCAGCTTGGCCAGCACCGCGACGAACAGGACAATGCCGGCCAAGAGCTGGATGATGAACTGGCTGAAATCGGTCAGCGCGTCGGCCCATAGGCCGCCGATGGTGGAGTAGATCAGGGTGACACCGCCGGTCAGCAGCACGCCCCAGACCAGCGGCACATCGGCGAACACCTTCAGCAGCAGGGCGGTCGCGGTCCATTTCGCGCCGACGTCAAAGATCTTCAGCGCCCCGCCGCTCCAGGCCAGCACCTGCTGGGTCGGGATATTGTAGCGGGTCGACAGGTATTCCAGCGGCGAGATGATCGCCAGCCGCTGCCGCAGCCGCGACCAGCGCGGTGCGAACAGCACCGACCCGACCACCATGGCGAAGGCGATGCCGATCGCCCACCAGACATAGAGGGTGAAGCCCGCCGTATAGGCGATCGCGGCATAGCCGACGAAGACCGCGGCGCTGTAGCCGGACATGTGGTGCGACACGCCGGACAGCCACCACGGCATCCGGCCGCCGGCGGTGAAGAAATCGGCCGCCGTCTTGATCTGGCTGCGGGCCCAGACGCCGATGCCGACCATCAGCAGGAAATAGGCCCACAGCACCGCCCAGTCGAACGTCCCCATGAAGTCCCCCTTGCTGCCGGCCCGATCGTTGCGGGCCTTCTGGCGCAAGGGTGTTGTGCAACCGGTTGCATGTCAAGTCGCAACCGGTTGCACGATCAAATTTGAAGCGATGTACCATTTCGCTCCGCCGCGCTAAGACTGTGGCAGCCGAACCAGCGGGCCCCCATGGACCAGCCGCCGAAATCCATCCCGACGATCGAGCAGGTGGCCCGCGCCGCGGGCGTGGCGCGGTCGACCGTGTCGCGTGCCTTCAGCCGGCCGGGGATGCTGAGCCCGCGGACCGTCGCCCATGTCATGGCCGTCGCCGCGCGGCTGGGCTATGCCCCGAACCAGGTGGCCCGGGCGCTGTCGACCGGCCGCTACGGCAACATCGCGCTGATCGTGCCGGACGTCGCCAACCCCTTCTTCCCGCCGCTGATCCGGGCGGCCGAGGCCCGGGCGGATGCCGCCGGCCTGTGCGTCTTCCTCGGCGATTCGGACGAGGACCCGGCCCAGGAGGAGCGGCTGACCGGCAAGATGGCGGCGCAGGTCGACGGCTTCGTCCTGGCCTCGTCGCGCCTGGGCGACGACGCGATCCGGGCGCTGCGCGGCCGGCGGCCGGTGGTGCTGGTCAACCGCGACATCGAGGGGCTGGACCGGGTGCTGATCGACAGCGCGCCCGGCACCGCGATGGCGGTCCGTCACCTGCAGGCGCTGGGGCACCGGCACATCGCCTATATCGGCGGTCCGCCCTCCTCCTGGTCGAACCAGCAGCGGCGGACGGCGGTGCTGCGGACGGCGGAGGAGCTGGGGGTCGAGGCCGTCGAGGTCGCCGCCGAGCGGCCGTCCTATGAGGGCGGGATGGCGGCAGCCTCGGCCGTGCTGTCCGCCCGCACCACCGCGGCGATCGCCTTCGACGACCTGGTGGCGCAGGGCCTGCTGGCCGGCCTGGCCGGGCTGGGGGTCGAGGTTCCGGCCGGGTTCAGCGTGGTCGGCTGCGACGACGTGCTGGGCGCCCGCACCTATCCGCCGCTGACCACCATCTCCTCCCGCTCGAATGACGCCGGCCGGGCGGCCATCGAGATGCTGCTGGCGCAGATCGAGTCCGGGCCGTCCCACGGCACGGCGCAGCGGCTGGCGACGGAGCTGATCGTCCGCGCGACCACGGCGGAGCCGCCCGGCCGCCGCTGACCGGCTGGCGATCGGATCTCCGCCCGGCGTCCCGTCAGAGATCCTCGGGCGGTTCCGGGACGGACCGATCCGACACGGCGGCGAACCGGGAACCCTGGCCTCCCTGCGCGGCGCAGGCGATCCTGGCGACGAAGCGGCGCTTCACCTCGCCGATCTGCAGCGCGCAGGCATCTGCCGGATTGTAATTGTCGTTGGCCTGAGGCCGGGGCGGAATCATGGCGTCATCAAAATGCAGTGGACTATACCGCCAGCATGACACCGCGGCCGTGGTTCCTCCAGCGAAAAGCCGCAGGCCTGCAACCGCAGCTGCGGATCACCGGGGCGTTGACGGAAGTGCTACTCTAGGTTGATCAAGGGTGGCGCCAGCCTTGCCCCCGGGAGATGACAACCGTGCCGGACGTCGCCCATCGCCTTCGTCGCCGCGAGGTCATCCACCGCACCGCCACCACCACGGTGATCCGGGCCGTCCTCGACGACGGCCGCCCGGTCGTGCTGAAGGAGGCGCTTGGCGAGCCGGCGGTCGGCTTGGTCGACCGGTTGCGGCGCGAGCACGAGCTTCTGGCCCGCTTCGACTCCGATCTCGTGGTCCGTCCGGTCGGGCTGCAGCCGGACGGCCCGGAAGGGCCGGCCCTGGTGCTGGAGGATATCGGCGGGATCACCCTGTCCGACTGGATCGCCGCGGCGCCGCCGGACCTCGCCGGCCGGATCGCGGTCGCGGAGGCCCTGGCCATCGGCCTCGCCCATGTGCATGAGCGCGGCGTGCTGCATGGCGACCTGTCGGCCCACAACATCGTGGTCAACCCGGCGGATCACCGGGTCAACTACATCGATTTCGGCGGCGCCGTGCTGCTCGACCGCGGCGACTCCGTTCCGGCCGAGGCCCTGCCGGCGGTGGAGGACCTGACCGCCGTCGCCCCCGAGCGGACCGGCCGGATGAACCGGCCGATCGACCACCGCGCCGATCTCTATTCGCTCGGCGCCGTGCTGTACCAGCTGTTCGCCGGCCGGCCGCCCTTCGCCGGCGAGGAGCGGCTGGAGCTGCTGCACGCCCATCTCACCCGGCGTCCGGAGCCGCTGGACGCGCTGCTGCCGGGGTTTCCGCCGGTGCTGGCGGAGATCGTGGCGACGCTGCTGCTGAAGGACGCCGCCGCCCGCTACCGCAGCGCCGCCGACCTGGCGGCCGATCTGGGACGCTGCCGCGCCGGCTTCGCGCCCGAGGGTGCCGCGGGCGGGCGCATCGCCGCCTTTGCCCTCGCCGCCGGCGGCGACAGCTTTGGCGACGGCGCGATCCTGTACGGCCGGGCCGCCCCCCTGGCTGAGCTGCAGGCGGCGTTCGACGCGGCGCGGTCCGGCCGCAGCGGCGCCGCGCTGGTCACCGGCGCCCCCGGCATCGGCAAGAGCGCGCTGGCGGCCGGGTTGCGCGACCGCGTGGCCGAGGCCGGCGGCCGTTTCGCCGCCGGCAAGTTCGAGCAGCAGCGCGACGAGCCCTATCTCGGCCTGGTCCAGGCCTTCGCCGGGCTGGTCCGCGGCGTGCTGACCGAGCCCGACGCCATGGTCGCGGCCTGGCGCACCACGCTGCTGGACCGGCTGGGCCGCAGCGCCAGCGTGCTGGCCGAGCTGGTGCCGGGGCTCGACCGGCTGATCGGGCCGCAGCCGCCGGCCGCCGTGCTGGCCCCGGCCGAGGCCGGACGCCGGCTGGCGCAGGCGGTGCAGGACCTGGTCGCCGTCTTCGCCGCGCCGGACCATCCGCTGGTGCTGCTGCTGGACGATCTGCAATGGGCGGACGGCGCCAGCCTGGAACTGCTGGGCCCGATCTGCGCCGCCGCGCCCGCCGGCGGGCTGCTGCTGATCGGCACCTGCCGCGACGGGGATCTGGAACCGGCGCTGAAGGACGTGCTCGACGCACTGCCCGGGCTCCGCCGCATCGCCCTGCAGCCGCTGGCGCCGGGGGATATCGAGGCCATGCTGGTCGCCGCCTATCGCGGCCGGCCGGACCAGGCAGCGGCGGCCGCCGCCCTGGTGCATGCCAAGACCCTGGGCAACCCGCTCTTCGCCCGCCAGCTGCTGGGCCATCTGCGCGACACCGGCGCGATCGGTCCGTCCGGACCCTGGGACCTGGACCGCATCGCGGCGGTGGAGGCGACCGACAACGTGGTCGGCTTCCTGGCCGATCGCATCGGCCATCTGCCGGCCGAGCTGCGGCGCGTGGTGACCACCAGCGCCTGCCTGGGCATGCAGGTCGATGCGGAGCTGCTCGGCGCCGTGCTCGGCCTCGACGACGCGCCGCTGCGGCGGATCCTCGACGATGCCGTGGCGGAGGGGCTGATGGTGGCCCGCGACGGCGGCATCGGCTTCGCCCATGACCGGATCCGCGAGGCCGCCGACCGGCTGGCCGACGATCCCGAGGTCCTGCATCGCCGCATCGCCCTGCTGCTGCTGGAGCGGACCGGCGAGGCCCAGTTGCCCGGCGCCGCCTTCGCCATCGCCCGGCACCTGAATGCCGCGGGCACGCTGGACGACGACCCGGCGCTGCGGGCGCGCTGCGCCGAGATCAACCTGATCGCGGCCCGGCAGGCCCGGGCGGCAGCGGCCTTCGCCCCGGCCCGCGACTACGCCGAGACCGGGCTGCGCCTGAGCGACCCGGGCCTCTGGGACACCCGCTACGCCGACATCGCCGAGGGCGCGCTGCTGCTGGCCGAATGCCGGATGCTGACCCAGGACCATGTCGCCTTCGACCGGGAGGTCGAGGTGCTGGCCGCGCGGCTCAAGGACGACGAGCACCGGCTGCAACTGGCCATGCTGCAGCTTGTGTCGCTCGACGCGCGGCTGATGGAGCAGGAGGCGATCGAGGTCGGCCGCCGGGCGCTGCGCCTGGTCGGCATTGAGCTGCCGGTGACGGTGGAGCAGCAGCGCGAGGCCGTCGGCGCCGAATTCGCGGAGTTCCAGCGGCTGATGGCCGGGCGCCCGGCCGAGGTGCTGCTGGACCTGCCGCCCCTGCGCGACCGGCGCCTGGCGGCGGCGATGCAGATCCTGTTCCGCCTGGCCCCCGACGCGCACAACACCCTGCAGCCGGCGCTGTTCGCGCTGATGGCGCTGCGCAACGCCAATCTGATGCTGCAGCACGGCAGCGACACGCTGGCGCCCGGGATCATCGTCACCCTGGCCCTGACGCTGCGGGGGATGACGGGCGACAGCGTGACGGCCGACGCCTTCGCCCAGACCGCGATCGCCCTCGACGCCCGGCTCGGCCACCCGCTGACCGCCAGCGTGACCTTCGTCTACGCCTATTTCCTACGGCACTGGCTGCACCCGCTGGCGGGGGCGCTGCAGCTCAACCTCGACGGCATCCGCGCCGGCTTCGAGATGGGCGACATCCAGTTCGGCTCCTATCATGCCTCGGCCTATGTCATCCACCTGCTGGGCAGCGGCGGGACGCTGGCCGAGGTGGCCCGCATCGGCGAGGAGCATCTGCGGCTGATCGGCGACCGCAACCGGACGGCGGCCGAGCACTGCCGGATGCAGGTCGACTTCGCCGCCGCGCTGATGGGCCGGACGCCGGCGCCCACCAGCATGGCCCGAGACCGGGTCCGGAGCGAGGCGGAGGAGGATGCCCATCTGCAGGCGCTGGATCTGGTCGCCCGCGCCAACTACCTGATCCGCCGGCTGCAGCTGGCCCTGCTGTTCCGGGATCTCGGCGCGGCCCGGCGCCTGATCGGCCCGACGCTGGCGAACCTGCCCGGCGCTGCCGGCCTCGCGGTCGAAGCCGACGGCGTCGCCTTCCTGCTGCTGGCGGCGCTGGCGGATGACGGCGACCGCGGCGACGATTTCGCGGCGCGTTGTGACCAGCTGCGGGGCTGGAGCGAGCTGAGCCCGCATAATTTCGGCGCCATGAACAGCCTGGTCGAGGCGGAGCTGGCGCGGGCCGAGGGGCGGACCGCCGACGCGCTGCGCCTGTACGGCGACGCCATCCATCGGGCCGAGGCCGCCAAGCTGACCCATCAGGCCGCGCTGGCGAACGAATATGCCGGGCGCTTCTGCCTCGGCCTGGGCAACGAGGTCGCCGGCACGGCCCATCTGCGCGAGGCGGCGACGCTGTACGGGTATTGGGGGGCTGCCGCCAAGGTGACGGCGCTGGAGCAGGAATTCCCTCGCCTGGCGATGCGGTCGCGCGCCGGGCGCGCCTCGCTGCGCGAGGCCGGCAGCCCGGCCGGCGAGGACGACATCGATTTCCGGGCGGTGCTGCGGGCCGCGCATTCGATCTCGCGCGAGATCGACCTGGGCCAGCTGGTGCAGCGGGTGCTGGGGGCGATCCAGGAGAGCGCCGGCGCGTCCTATGGCGTCCTGGTGCTGCGGCGCGACGACGGCCTGTATGTCGAGGCCGTCGGCCGCGACCGGGAGATCTCGGTGCTCGCCGGCGAAGGATCCGGGCGGCTGGAGGAGAGCGGCGCCGTGCCCCGGTCGGTCCTGTCCTATGTGCTGCGCACCCGCGAATCCCTGGTGCTGGACAACGCCCAGCATTCGGCCGAATTCTTGCGGGACCCCTACATCCAGGCCAACCGCGTCGCCTCGATCCTGTGCGCCCCGCTGGACGAGCGGGGCCAGGTCGACGGCCTGATCTATCTCGAGAACAACCTCGCCACCGGGGTCTTCAGCCCGCGCCGGCTCGAGGTGGTGCAGGTCCTGGCGGGGCAGGCTGCGATCGCCCTGGCGAATGCCCGGCTGTTCACCGCCCTAGACGGTGCGCGCACGGATCTGCTGCAGGCGAATGAAGGACTCGAGCAGAAGGTCAGCGAGCGCACCGCAGAACTCGCCGCCGCCCGCAACCGCGCGGTGACCAAGGAGCGCGAGGCGCGCCGGGCCAAACGCGCCGCCGAGGTCGCCAACCAGGCGAAGTCCCGCTTCCTGGCGGTGGTCAGCCATGAGATCCGGACGCCGATGAACGGCGTGCTGGGGATGTTGCAGATCCTCGACCGCGACCGCCTGGGCGAGGAGCAGCGCCGCTACCTGGAGATCGCCGAGGAATCGGGCAAGTCCCTGCTCGACCTGATCGACGGGATCCTGGACTACGCCCGGCTGGAGAACAGCCAGGAGGCGCTCGACCTGCATGATTTCGACCTGCGCCGGCTGGTGGCCGACGCGGTCGAGCTGATCCGCCCTCAGATCGCGGCCAAGGGGCTGGGGCTGACCCTGTCGATCGACGCGCCGCCGGAGGCGATCCTGCGCAGCGATCCCCGCCGCCTCGGCCGCGTGCTGATCAACCTGCTCAGCAACGCCGTCAAATTCACCTCGGAGGGTGGCATCGAGGTGACCGTCGGGCTGGACCCGAGGCCGGGGGGGCGATCGATGCTGCATGTCGCGGTGAAGGACACCGGAATCGGCATCGCCCCCGACATGCATGACCGCATCTTCGGCGACTTCATCCAGGCCGATTCATCGATCGCGCGGCGCTACGGCGGCACCGGGCTGGGCCTGGCGATCTGCCGCCGGATCGCCGACCTGCTGGGCGGCACGCTGACGGTCGAGAGCGCCCCGGGCGCCGGCAGCACCTTCCGCGGGGGGGGGGGGGGGGGGGCCGGGGCCGGCCGGGGGGGGGGGCGCCGGGGGGGGGGGGGG
>NZ_JASATH010000053.1:0-41582 GCF_038440215.1 Inquilinus sp. OTU3971
CTAGCGGTCACGGGCGCTTCATGAACGCCTGCAAGCGCGGGACCATGAAGTTCAGGAACAGGCGGATGCGCTGCGGCACGCGCTGCCCGCCGACATAGAGCGCGTGCACCTCCTCGGTGTCGGACTCGGTCACGGCAACCTCGACGAGCCGGCCGGCGGCGATATCCCTGTCGATGTGGAAATCGGCGAGCCGCGCGATCCCCACTCCGGCGATGGCGAGCCGGCGCACCGTTTCGCCGTTGTTGGCCAAAGCGTTGCCACGGGCGATACGCTCCGCGATCGGGCCGCCCTGCCTGCTCGGCCAGACCGGCGTTCCGCGCCGGAAATTGAAGCCGAGGCAGTTGTGCCGATCGAGATCCTCGATCGTCGCCGGCGTGCCGTGCTTCTCGAGATACGCCGGTGCCGCCACCATCTTCCGGCGGGCGACGCCGATCCGGCGTCCGGTGAGGCTCGAATCCGCCAATGAGCCGACGCGGAACGCGATGTCGGTGCGGTCGAGATAGAGATCGACGATCTCGTCGGACAGGGACAGGTCGACGACGATGTTCGGATGCTTCTCCCAGAAAGCGGGCAATTGCGGCTCAATGCCGAGGGTTCCGAACGCGACCGACGCGTTCACACGGACCGTTCCCCGTGCCGTCTGTGCGCCCTGGGTCAGTTCCCGCTCGATGTCGTCGAGATCAGCCAATAGGGCGCTGCTGCGCTCATGGTAGAGGCGCCCCTCTTCGGTCAGCGAGAATCTGCGTGTCGACCGCTCGATGAGCCGAGCGCCGAGCCGCTGCTCGATCCGGAAGATGATCTTGCTGACCGTGGAGGGCGTCATGAGCAGCTGCCGCGCGGCTTCGGAAAAACTGCCGGCTTCGACGACGCGGACAAACACCATCATCTCGCCGGCCCGGTTGTCCATGAAATCTCTCCGTCCTGATTTGTGAAGCCGTATCACAAATCATGTGCCGGCGCCGGAATTATCAATGCGGTGCGGTTGGCCTATCTGCTGCGGGACGCCATCCTTCGCTGCTGTTGACGGTCGACGCTAGAGGGCATCGAGAGGCACCGCATCGGGCGATGGCGTCCCCGATCTGATCCTGCCGCCGGGACGTCCCAGTCCGACGAGCGCAGCAAGCGGCAGGCCGGGCTGCCACGCCTTCGGAGGACACCTTCGCCATGAGCAAACTGTTCGAACCCTACAAGCTTGGGCCACTCACGCTGCGCAATCGCATCGCAATGGCGCCGATGACCCGTTCGCGCAGTCCGGATGGGATCGCCGGCGACCTCACCGCGCGCTACTACAGACAGCGCGCGGCGGCTGGCCTGCTCGTGACGGAAGGCACGCCGATCTCCCGCACGGCCGAGGGCTTCCTCTTCATCCCCGGGATCTACACGGACAGCCAGGTCGCCGGCTGGCGCAAGGTGACGACGGCCGTCCACGATGAGGGCGGTGTGATCTTCGCGCAGCTTTGGCATGTCGGCCGGGTCAGCCACGTCTCGATCCAGCCCGACGATATCGACCCGGTCAGCTCGACGGCACAGATCGCGCGCAACTCGCAGGCCTGGGGCTACACAGAGAATGGCGAGCCCGGGCCGGTCGACGTGTCGAAGCCCCGCGCCCTCACGACGGCGGAGGTGGAAAGAGTTGTCGAGGACTTCGCACAGGCTGCCGTCAACGCCATCGTGGCCGGCTTCGACGGCATCGAGGTGCATGGCGCAAACGGCTACCTGGTGGAGCAGTTCCTCAATCCGCTGGTGAACGACCGGACCGACATGTACGGTGCCGCCTCCGTCGAAAGCCGCTCGCGATTTCTGCTCGAAGTCGTGGACGCGATCATCACCAAGATCGGTGCCGATCGAACCGCAATCCGGCTGTCGCCCTATGGCGGACTGTTCGACATGGGCGTCTATCCGGATATCGAAGAGACCTATGTCTACCTGGCCGACGAGCTGTCGAAGCGGAACCTGGCCTACATCCACCTGATGGACCAGCGGTCGCGAGGAAGCTCGCCGATCCCCGCCGGCTTCCTTCACAAGTTCCGAGCCCGCTACAAGGGCACGCTGATCCTCGCCGGAGGCATGACCCGGGAACTGGCGGAGCGCCACATCGAGGACGGGCTGATTGACGTCGCCGCGTTCGGCGAACCGTTCATCGCCAACCCCGATCTCGTCGAGCGTCTGCGCAACGGCTGGCCGCTCGCGCGGGCAGACCGGGCCCTTCACTACGGCGGCGGGGCCCGCGGCTACACCGACCATCCGACCTACCAGGCTGCTGAGGTGGCCTGAATCCGATGTCGCCGGTCGGTCGTGCACCGGATCGGCGTTGAAGGAGGACAGATCCATGAAGATTTTCGTGACCGGAGCGAGCGGCTACATCGGTGGCGCTGTCGCGACCCTTCTCGCTTCCCAGGGGCACCAGGTCCGTGGCCTCGTGCGCAGCCCGGACAAGGCGACAGGCGTCAGGGCGAAGGGTATCGAGCCTGTGATCGGCATTCTCGACGACGCCGAATTGCTGACCGCCGAAGCGCGGGCAGCCGATGCCGTGATCAACGCTGCCGACAGTGACCATCAGGGAGCCGTCGAGGCGTTGCTGGCCGGCCTAGCTGGGACCGGCAGGCCGTTCATCCACACCAGCGGGACCAGCCTCGTCGGAGACGAGGCTATGGGCGAGCCTTCGGATGCGGTCTTTACGGAAGACACGCCGGTCGCGCCGGAACCCGACAAGAAGCATCGCGTCGCGCTCAACAGGCTGATCGTCGATGCCGCTCCCGGAGTGCGCACAATCGTGCTCTGCAACAGCCTGATCTACGGCCATACCTTCGGCCCGCCTGCGCAGAGCGTGCAGATTCCGCCGCTTGTCGCCCAGGCGAAGGAGAGTGGCGTTCCTCGCTATATCGGCCGCGGTCTCAATGTCTGGTCGAACGTCCATATCGCCGACATCGCCGATCTCTATGCCCTTGCATTGGAGAAGGCGCCGGCTGGGAGCTTCTACTACGTCGAGAACGGCGAGGCGGCCTTCGGTGATCTCGTCCGTGCCATCGGCAAGGCACTCGGGCTTCCCACATCGGCCCAGTCATGGCCGGCCGAAGATGCCGTTGCCAAATGGGGCCGCGAGCTCGCGGTCTTCGCTCTTGGTTCGAACAGTCGCGTCCGTTCGGCGAAGGCGCGCCGTGAGCTCGGCTGGCAGCCGATGCACGGCTCGGTGATCGAGTGGGTGGAACACGAGCTCGTTCGCTCCTGAAGTCCCCAATTGCGGCTGGGCCGTGGAGGCCCGGTCGCTGCCGACCGCCGTCCCTTGACCCTCACCTCGGCGCGAGATCAGAGCGCCGCCCTACCTTCGTCCAGCATCTTGGGCGGATCCCTCCGCCTCTGCCTCGACAGCGGCGGCAGCGGGCGTTGAAGAGATCAATCGACAGAGAACGAAAGGCAGACATTATGGCCCCAACCGCCGGCCGCATTCTACGCCCGCTTCTGCCGGGTTTGGCGGCGGTTCTCCTCGCCGTGGGTGGCGCCGCAGCCCAGGAGTTCGCCACCAAGGATGCGCCCTTCGATTCTGTTGCGCGTGCGGCGTTGAAGGAACGGGGCGCTCCCGATGGCCTGACGCTGTGGGCGATCGACGAGCTCCAGGGCAACCACACCTCTTCTGTGCGGCCTCCTGCGCAGCGCAATTGGTACAAGGATGCGGCTGGCAAGAACTGGGCTGTGCAGTTGACTGCCCAAGGTCGCGTTATCGTCGTCTATGCGCCATAAGCCGTGATGCGGGCCTGCCTCAGGGATCAGTCAGGGGCAGGTCTATCATGCTTGCCCTGACCCATGATCCGAATGGCTCAATCGCTGTCGTTGTGTGTTATCTGCCCCGACATCGCCGTCCGGCCCGCGGGTTCCAAGCTGATCCTGCCTGACAGCAATTACCTTGGCGCTATCACGCAGGGGGCGGGAACCATTCACCACGTCTGCTATTAGAGACCCCGGCGCTCCTAGCCGGTGTTGACGCTCCTCAGGGGAGAGCTGATCGATCATGCTTGGTTCTCGGCCACGAGTCTCTGATACCCGCGGTAGCCGTTGCTGCGGACCCTCGGAGCGACTGCAAGCGCGGCTAAGATCACAACAGGGGCAGAGGAGAGACGCGCATCGGTGTCACTGTCCAGCGTCAGTCGCAGAGGACGTCTCGCGCCGACGAGGGAAGCGTGATCCGCTTCCGCGGACGAACAGTCGGACGAACCCATGATGCGTCATCAACTTCTTCGACCGAATGATCAAACAATCCGTTGGATCGATCAGCCCTAGGCCCGCGCCGAGCGCACACGAAGTGTAGTGAAGAGCGCCGTCGTCGAGGCAGATAATCGCTTGCGTTACTGCAATCTTGACTTGCGTGGCAGCTTACTCGGCGCCGCGGCCCGACACGGCTGACGTCGCGAATGCGGAGCTGGATACGATCGGCAGGTCGCCTTCGAAGAGCGGCCGTGACCGACCGATCTCGCCGGCCAGATAGTCCAGAAACACGCGCACGCGGGCGGACTGACGAAGGTCGGGATGGGTCAGCAGCCAGAGATCCGCCGCAAAGTCGGGATTCGGCGGAGCCAGCCGGACTAGTGTCGGACGAACATCGCCGATGAAGCACGGCAGATGTCCGATACCTATACCGCTCTCGACCGCCTCGGCCAAGCCGAGGACCGTGTTGATCTTGTAGGCGATCCGTTCCGGCGCGACGTGCTGTCGGACGAACCGCACCGCTTTGAGCGTCGCCAAGTTGTCGCCGAGCGACACCCACGGTCGACCCTTGAGGTTCTCGAAGGCCGGCATCTCGGGCTGCGGGAAATCGGCCGCCCGTCCGTAGAGCGCCCAGGCAATCCGGGCGACCCGTCGGCCCACCAGCGTCTCTGGCGGGTTGTCCGTGGCTCGGATCGCGACGTCGGCATCCCGTTTGGAGAGATTCAACGGCTCGTTGCTGAGCACAACATCCAGCCGCACATCAGGGCACTCGCTCTGGAACCGAGCGAAGAGCGGAGTCAGAAGGTGGATCAGGAGGGAGTCATTGGTGGTGACGCGCAACTCGCCGGTCGGCGAGATCGTCCGCCCCGCGACTTTGCGGGTGAAGCCGGTGATGTCGTCGTCCAGGCGGGTGGCCAACTCCGCCATCTCCTCGCCGACCGGGGTCAGGACATAGCCGGAGCGGTGCCGTTCGAACAGCGTCACGCCGAGAGCCTGCTCGACCTGGCCGAGGCGGCGAAAGACGGTCGAATGGTTGAGGCCCAACTGCACGGCGGCTCCAGGCAGGCCTCGAGAGTCCGCGATGGCCTTGATCAGCCGGAAATCGTCCCAGGAGATATTGCCGAACGGCTCGCCCATATCTTCAATCCTGCGCGCTTCGTGGATAAGCGGTCGAGCCAGGATGTTCTTATCCCATCCGCACAGCAAATTGCCTTGTTGCAGTACTATCTTTGCATTGATGCAAGAATGCAGCCATCGGCTTCCGGGGCAGGCGGCATTATTTGAAGGCCTCGGGCGGGCCGACGGGGCTCGCAGCTCGGAGGTACATGATGCGTAGCAACGGCATTCATCACGTCACGGCGATCGGGGGCGGCGCCCAGCGGAACCTCGACTTCTACACGCGGGTGCTCGGACTCCGCCTGGTGAAGAAGACGGTCAATTTCGACGATCCCGGCACCTACCACTTCTACTATGGCGACGAGACCGGCCAGCCTGGCACCATCCTGACCTTCTTCCCCTGGGCCCATGTCGCGCCGGGACGCCTCGGCGTCGGCGAGACCCAGGAGACGGTGTTCCGGGTGCCGGAAGAGTCGATCGGCTATTGGGTGCAGCGCTTCGTCGAGAAGGGCGTGCCGCACCAGGCCATCGAGCAGCGCTTCGGTGAGACCGTGCTGGCCTTCAAGGATCCGGACGGCATGCGCCTGGCGCTCGTCGCGGTCCCGGGTATCGAGGCCGAGCCCGGCTGGGCCGGCGGCGAGATCCCTGCGGAGCATGCGATCCGCGGCTTCCACAGCGTCAGCCTGCTGCTGGAGGATGCGGCGCCGACCGGCGCGGTGCTGAGCGACGTGTTCGGCTTCACCGAGGTCGGGCGGGAAGGGACTGTTGTCCGCTATCGGGCCGGTGACACCGCGATCGGCGGCATCGTCGATCTCCGCGCGGCCGGCGGGTTCCTGCCCAGCCGTCCGGGCGCCGGCTCCGTGCACCACATCGCGTTCCGCGCGACCGACGACGCGGCGCAGGCCGAGATGGTGAAGCGGCTGGCCGAGAACCACCGGCTGCTCACCACCGAGCAGAAGGACCGCAACTACTTCCGCTCGGTCTATTTCCGGGAGCCGGGGCATGTGCTGTTCGAGATCGCCACGGACATCCCGGGCTTTGCGGTGGACGAGCCGGCGGGCACGCTCGGCCAGGCGCTGAAGCTGCCGCAATTTCTCGAGCCGCATCGCGCCGAGATCGAGCGGGTCCTGCCGGCGGTCGCCTGACGCCCTGTCCACCCTCGCCGGAGGCCGCATCCCACGGTCTCCGGCCCAGTCTTCACGCCAGAGATCGGGAGCATGCGCGATGACCCAGGCGCAGTCCTTCACCCACCGGTTTGAGCCCGGCCAGCAGCCGGATGCGCCGCCGCTTCTCCTGCTGCACGGCACGGGCGGCGATGAGAACGACCTGCTGCCGCTCGGGCGCCTGGTCGCCCCGGGCGCCTCCCTCCTGTCACCCCGCGGCAAGGTGCTGGAGGGCGGGATGCCCCGCTTCTTCCGTCGGCTCAGGGAAGGCGTGTTCGACGAGGAGGACGTCCGGGCCCGGGCGCATGAGCTCGCGGATTTCGTCGCCGAGGCGCGGGCGGCCTATGGGTTGGCGGCCCCGCTGGCGCTCGGCTTCTCCAACGGGGCGAACATCGCCGCCGCCATGCTTCTGCTGCGGCCGGAGGCGCTGGCCGGCGCCGTGCTGCTCAGGGCGATGGTCCCCTTGAGCGACCCTCCGGCTGCGGACCTCCGGGGCAAGCCCGTCCTGCTGCTGTCGGGCCAACTGGATCCGATCGTGCCGGCCGACAATGCGGCGCGCCTCGTTGGGATGCTGAAAAGCGCCGGCGCCGCTGTTCGGCATCGCGTCCTGTCAGCTGGTCATGGCCTGTCGCAGGCCGATGTCGCGACCGCGAGCGCATGGATCAGCGAGCTTGCGGCCGCATCTCCGGGCCTGGCCCGTGACCTTGGGTGAGATTGCACGCCGACTCATTGGTTGATGCCGGACTGGTTCCTTCGTCCTATTGCCCAAACTCACCGGGCTTTTGCAAATAGGGATGCCGCCGTCCCGAGGCAGCCAAGTCCAGCAAGAGATCCCGCGCTCGCGATGGCAATCGACGCCGGTTTTCGGCCCGTCGATGCAGCCGCGGCCGATGGGAACGAGAAAGGAATCGGTCATGCGGGTTCAGAGAGCGGCGATTCTGTCCTGTTCGTCACCACCAAGCTATGGAACAGCGACCAGGACTACGATCACGCGCTGCAAGAGTTCGACGCCAGCCTTGCGACACTCGGGTGGATCACGCCGACCTGTGGCGGATAGATACGCTTGACGGCAACTATGGGCACACCGGCCCGAACCCACTGACGACCAACGTTTGGAGATACGTCTCTCCTGCCTACATTTTCTGGCTTGAGATTCATCCCCTAACTTGTCGGCCAGATCTAGTGCGCGTAGTCCACCGCCACTGGTACTGGTGTATCTTCCGATGGGGAGACAGACTCTTCGGCTCACCATCGAACTCATTCTTTAGGCACCGAAGCATATCCGTCGCGTCCGCGCGAAGGTCAATTAGATCACGGGTCGAAAGGCCTTTAACCTCGGCCACGGCGCGCAGGTATCTGCGGCGCTTGCGGAATTTGCTCTGCAAACTGATGATCAGGGGGACGAAAATCATGGTTCGGATCCTCTGCATGCCGCCTCTCGGCGCGGGCAGTTCTCCTCCCCAAACACGCGCAAATCTTATCACGGTTATGCTGCGATGCAACATAAATGCTGCATCGCAGCATCCTGCGCCTTCACACTTGGTGCCAGCGCTGGAGAGTCGCTGTAATCGGCGCCACCTGGTGTGGTCACCCCGCAGTTCGTGCGAAATCAAGCGTTTGCTGCGCCGATCGGCGCCGAGACCCCGCGCCGATCTACAGATAGTCGAGCGATTCGTCTCCACACGGGTGCTGTCGAGCAGCATCTCCATTGCCGGGCCATCCGACCTCCGTCACATGCTCAAAATATAGGCAACATCTACTATGAGTAAATTTTGGGCCACTGGGACTTGCGCCGAAGCGATGGCCGTGCTTATGTTGCAGTGCGGTATGCAGTTTCTAACTGCTGCCGTAACGCACTTCTTGGGCGTTTCCTCCCTAAACTCGGGCCGCATCCGGCAACGGTGCGGCTCGCTTTCTTTGGGAACAGCGGATCAGCAGCTCGACAGTGCGCCGCCCGGCCTGGGCGTCAGGGCGAAGCCGAGCGGACGTCCCCCGTCCATCGGTGAGCGCGTGAGCTTGCCGGTGCGTCCGCCACGGCTGATGCCGATCGCCTGCGCGCGGCTCCCCTTTGCCACCGGCAGCCGAGCGATGCGTCTTCACTTGGGTGCCGTCGAGCAGCGCCTCCGTCACCGCGCCGCCGGTTTCGGCCAGCGCGATGAACACCTTCCGTCACACGCCCTTTGCTGCCCGGCGAACATGCCGGTTGTGCAGGGTCTTGGCTGGCCCGTAGACCGCCTGGCATCCTTCCATCGGCGGTCCGATTTCAGCACATGTGTGATCCCGCTGATCACGCGACGGTCGTCAACTCGCGGTACGCCTCGCGGCTTGTTCGGCAGCAGCAGTCACAACCGCTCCATTGACCATCGCTCAGCCAGAACTCCGACCCCATCACGATCTTCCTCCCAGCCGAGATCGTGAATCACATAACCCCCAACGTGAAGAGCCCCTTTATGGATCCCGCCCTAGACCGCGATGGCGAGCTTGTATGGGCATCGGTGGTATCCTGTCCCCGCAACCACCTTTGTTATAACTCCATCCACATCGACGTCTGAGACACAGCCCCGCCCCAAAAAGGCGGGGCTTTCTGCATTCTGACGAACGTTCACGGGGAAGGCTAGACCTGCTCCAAGCGCCGTGACCAGCACACGGGTAGCGCACGTCGCACGCTCCGCCACGCCGTCCATGTCGGGAATGTCAGACGCGAAGGCGGACGTCCAGGCTGCCTTGCGAAGCAGACATGTGCGGTGCCCGATAAGGGCGATTATCGGGCGTTGACGCCTCCGCCTGGGAGCCGGAGCGGCTAGAGTCATCCGGTCGCCCGCCCCGGAGGCTCCGTGCCGTTCGCCGTCACCCTCGATCTCGATCCGCATGGCGCCGGCGCCCTGGCGCCGCTGATCGACGCCGTCGAGCGGCCTGATCCTCATGCAATGACACCGCGACGGGCCAGGATCGCGCCGCATCTCTCCTTGGCCGTCTATGACCGCGTCGTTCCGGCGGCCATCACCGTGTCGCTGCACGCTTCACCGAGGCACAGCCGGCGACCGCCGCCCAGCTGGCGAGCCTGGGCCTGTTCCCAGGGCCGCCCGCTGGGCGGCAAACCCGATCATCTCCCGCAGCAGATCCGCGTCGGCGCTCTTCTCCATCAGCCCGCGCAGGGCCATCATGTCGTCGGTCATCTTCGGTTCCTTCGGTTCAGGTTGGTGTCAGTAACCAGACCCTGCCGGAGAACCGTAGATGACCATCGCTATGGATAAGTAGCCCGCCGCCGCCGGACTCGTGGCGGTCGCTGCGACGGGCTACTTACCCACAGCTCCTACACCACCCGAGGGGACACGACCGGAGTTTCCGTTGCTGGCGCACACGCCCTTCGCCGTCCATCAAATACGCGCCAGTTCACGGCTCCCAGATCGGCGGACTTTCAATTGATGCTCGCAACGCCTCGGTAAAGGCCCGAACCTTGGCACTCGGCTGCGGCAGAGCGCGCAGGAGGTGGATGCCAGCCGGCGCATCGTTCCAGGGCTCGTCGTCCGGCCGCAAGCGAACCAGTCTCCCCGTCCGAATGTCCGGCCCGACCACCCAACTGGATAGGAACGCGATTCCTATGCCCGCCTGGGCCGCCGCGCGCAACGCCTCGAAGTCGTCGGAACGGAACGTCACCCTACCGTTCCCGGCATGACCCGCCGGGCAGCCGAGCACGTCGCGCCAGCCAAGGAGATCGGCGCCGTGCAGCTTGTCGACCAGATGGTGCGATGACAGATCCTCGATGCTTTGTGGTGTACCAGCACTCGCCAGATAGGTCGGGCTTGCCACCAAAAGTCGCGTCAGCGGCGCGAGCCTTGTGGCGATCAGGGTGCTGTCGGTCAGCGCGCCCATGCGGATGACCACGTCGAGGCGCTCGATAACCGGATCGGCCAGCCGCTCGGTCAGGTCGAGCTCGACATTGAGTGCGGGGTTCTCGGCCTGCAACGCAGCGACGACCGGCAGGACATAGCGCTTGCCGAAGGTCGGGAAGCAGGCGATCCGCAATGTGCCGGAGACGGATCCGTCGAAGGCGGAGACCTCGGCGTGGGTGTCGGCCAGTTCTTCGAGATGCCGCAGGGCCCGTTCGTGGAGACGCTGGCCAGCATCAGTGAGAGTGAGGGCGCGCGTCGAGCGGATCAACAGGGCGACGCCCAGATCCGCCTCCAGCGCATCGATCTGGCGCACGATGGCTGAAGGGGTCACCGCGCGCCGACGGGCGGCGCCGGAAAAGCTGCCCGCCCGGACGACGTCGACGAAGGTGGCGAGGTACTCGGCGAAATGGGGTCTCATCTTTGCGATCCAGGCAAAGCCGTTTGACGAAAGCGTCAGCTTATCGGCGATCCGCGACAGTCGCATATTCGTCGCCGTCAACACAGTGACCGGGCCTCATCGCGGGGCAAATCACACGGACGTTCCATCTCGCAAGTAGCGACAGCGATGAGGGAAAGCTCGAAATACGGCGCTCCCTGACGCGGCGCACAAACACACGGGGCGCCATCGCTGTGCACATGGCATCCCGCCTGCGCAGCGAGGGAATCGCGCGCCTGAAGACAAGACGCAATTGAGAAGGCAATGCCATGAAAGTCCTCACCGACAAGATCCTCTCGCAGTCCGCCTACACAGCCGAGATCGACGTTCCGCTGGAAAAGGTCGACATCGTCGACTGGCTGTTCAACCTGCCGGAAGCCGAGTATCTGCGCTGCTGCCCGCCCGACCATATCGGCTCCGGCGTCACGACGACCGATGAAGGCCGCCCCATGGTCATCAATGTCGAGATGATCGGCACCGGGCTGGTCATCCAGCACTATGTCGCCGAGGAAGCGACGGCGAGCTATTGCCGGATGAACTCGATCTCCGACGTGTTCACCCCTGTCGGGCGCACGCAGGTCAACGTAATCTGGGAACTGATCGCTGAGGCGATCGAGGGCGGGCGTACCCGCTACACCAACCGCGTCACCTCGCACCCGACCGACGTGTTCATGGACTTCGTCGCCGCGCACGGCCAGACCTTCGAGCAGGCGGCGACAGCCCGGCAGGAAGCCGGCGGCGATCATAACCGCCGCGAGACGCCGCTTTTCGCCGCGAGCATCGCCCGCCGGGCGGCTGCCAAGGCCGCCGCGAAATGAAGGTGGTGGTGTTCGATGATTTCAGCGAGGCGGACGTTCTCCGCCTCGCTGAAGCGCCGATGCCGAAACCGCGTCCCGGCGATCTCCTGGTCAAGGTGAAGGCAGCCGGGTAAATCGCGCCGATCTGCTGCAGCGGCAGGGCTATTACGGCCGCCAGAGCTATGGCGAGAGCGACCTGCTCGGGCTGGAAGTGGCCGGCGAGGTGATCGCCGTGGGCGACGACGTCACGGATGTCCATGCCGGTGAGCGTGTCATGGCCATGGTCGGCGGCGGCGCCTATGCGGAGTTTGCCCGCGTGGATCATGGCATGGCGGTGCGCATTCCCGACGGTCTTGACGATATCGGGGCGGCAGCGGTGATGGCCTTTCCGTGCAACGCGTGTCAAAAGCGACGCTAAGGAAAGTGTTTGTTGTCAAATGGGTTAGGGTGGTCGCTCTGGTGTCCGCTCGCGGGAGCCGAGTGCGATGGCCGCCTTTCGCGCCAAGCCGGTGACCCTCAGGTCTGCATGGGCCAATCTCAAGCAAGGTCGGACGGCCGACGACAATGTTCGGGACTGGGCTGTCTTCTCTTCGAATGCTCAGGTGAGAGAAGCCACCCATACGAAGGTATTGTTCCGGCAATCCTAATTCAGAGGATAGATGAACCTTCGTAGACTGGAGGCGCAGGCAGAGATCATCATAACATTTTATCTGACATAACGATGACTCTCGGAGAAAAAATAGGGCGGTTCAAATAAATCAGAAGAATATAAGAAGATCTGTGACGGTACTGCCTTGGCTTTCCGATACGGAGGTTGGGAATGACGCACTCCGCCGAAGAAGGGACGCGCCTGCTCCATGACATACCGATAGGGCTGAACGCAACCGGCCTGCGCCGCGAATTCGACAGCATGGGCGAGGTCGAGGTCCCGGCCGATCGGTAGTGGGGCGCCCAGACCCAGCGATCGCTGCAGCATTTCTCGATCGGCGGGGATCGGATGCTGAAGGCGGTCTACCACGCCTACGGCACCGTCAAGAAGGCCTGCGCCCTGGTGAACGCCGCGGCCGGCCGGCTCCCGGACTGGAAGCGCGACGCCATCATCCGCGCGGCCGATGAGACCATCGGCGGCCAGCTCGACGACCACTACCCGCTGTTCGTCTGGCAGACCGGGTCGGGCACCCAGTCGAACATGAACGTCAACGAGGTGATCGCCAACCGCGCCATCCAGCTGCTGGGCGGCACGCTGGGCTCGCAGCACCCGATCGGGCCGAATGACGACGTGAACATGGGCCAGTCGTCGAACGACACCTTCCCGACAGCGATGCACATCGCCACGGTCGAGGCCATCCGACGGGGTGCTGGTGCCGCAGGCGGCGAAGCTGGCCGAGACCATCGAGCGCAAAGCCGACGGCTGGATGAAGGTGGTCAAGATCGGCCGCACCCATCTGGAGGACGCCGTGCCGCTGACGGTCGGCCAGGAATGGCACGGCTGGGCCGGCCAGATCCGCGCCGCCGTCGCCGCGATCGAGGCGAGCCGCGCCGGACTCTACGAGCTGGCGGTGGGCGGCACGGCGGTCGGCACCGGCCTCAACGCGCCGAAGGGCTTCTCGCAGCAGGTGGCGACGAAGATCGCGGAGCTGACGGGCAAGCCCTTCGTCACCGCGCCCAACAAGTTCATGGCCCTGGGCTCGCTCGACCCCATGGTGCGCGCCCACGCCGCCCTGCGCGGGCTGGCGGTGGCGCTGATGAAGGTTGCCAACGACATGCGCTGGCTCGCCTCGGGCCCGCGCTGCGGCCTGGCCGAGTTGCAGCTGCCCGAGAACGAGCCGGGATCGTCGATCATGCCGGGCAAGGTCAACCCCACGCAGTGCGAGGCGATGGTGATGATCGCCATCCAGGTCATGGGGAACGACACCGCCGTGGCCTTCGCCGGCAGCCAGGGCAATTTCGAGCTGAACGCCATGCGGCCGATCATCATCAACAATGTCCTGCATTCGGCCCGCATCCTCGCCGATGGCTGCGAGAAGTTCCGCCAGTTCTCGGTGGAGGGGACGGAGCTGAACCAGGACAGGATCAAGGGCTATGTCGACGGCAGCGTCATGCTCGTCACCGCCCTGTCGCCAGTGATCGGTTACCAGAACGCCGCGCACATCGCCGAGAAGGCGATCGCCGACGGCACGACCCTGAGAGAGGCCGCGCTCGCATCCGGCAAGGTCGACGCGGCCCTGTTCGACAAGACCATCGACCCACTCAGCATGGTCGGCCACGGCCTGGCCGGCGCCTGACAGGAAAGGACAGCACCATGATCCGATGCGTAAGGCTGTGGACCGGCGACGACGGCAACTCCCATTTCGAGGAGGGGGTCATCGACCTGTCCGGCGGGGAAAGAGGCGATATCCGGACCGTCGCGGTCGCGGCCACCAACCTGTCGTTCCAGGAGACCGGATCCGGCGGATCCTATGAGTGGCACCAGGATCCGGTCCCGCGCTTCGTCATCACCCTCAGCGGCACGCTGGAGTTCGAGACGGTGGGCGGCGAGCGCTTCACCATCCGCCCCGGCGACATCCTGCTGGCGGAGGACAACTCCGGCACCGGCCACCGGTGGAAGCTGATCGGCGACGAGCCATGGCGGCGCGCCTATGTGGTGTTCCCGACCGGCGCCGCGCTTCCGTTCAAAGCCAACTCCCCCAAGGCCTGACCCACAGGAGCCGACCCATGCCGACACAGACCGACACCCCCGATGTGGTCCTGATCGGGGCGGGCATCATGAGCGCCACGCTCGGCACCGTGCTCAAGGAGCTGGAGCCGTCGCTCTCGATCACGATGTTCGAGACGCTCAAGGACTGCGCCCAGGAAAGCTCCCAGGCCTGGAACAACGCCGGGACCGGCCATGCCGCCAATTGCGAGCTGAACTACACGCCGCAGCGCCCGGACGGCACCGTCGACATCTCGAAGGCGCTGACGGTCAACACCGAGTTCGACGTCTCGCGCCAGCTCTGGGCCTATCTCGTCCGAAAGGGCGCGATCCCGGATCCGCGCGCCTTCATCCATCCCTGCCCGCATATGAGCTTTGTCTGGGGCCAGGAGAACGTCGCCTTCCTGAAGACCCGCTACCGGGAGATGTCGGCGCATCACTGCTACCAGGGCATGGAGTACAGCGAGGATCGCGCCCAGATCGCCGAGTGGGCGCCGCTGATCATCGAGGGCCGCGACGAAAGCCAGCCGATCGCCGCCACGCGCATCATCACCGGCACCGACGTGGATTACGGCGCGCTGACCCACCTCCTGGTCGGCGCGCTGTCCAAGCAGCCCGGTTTCGATGTCCGCTACGACAGCCGGGTCGTGGCGCTCGACCGCGAGGCCGGCGGCCGCTGGCGGGTCACGGTCGAACACACCTATGACGGCACGCGGGAGACCGTGTCTGCCGGCTTCGTCTTCATCGGCGCCGGCGGCGCCTCGATCGAGCTGCTGCAGAAGTCGGGCATTCCGGAGGGTCATGGCTATGGCGGCTTCCCGGTGAGCGGCATCTGGCTGCGCTGCGACGACGACGCCGTGAGCGCACGCCACCACGCCAAGGTCTACGGCAAGGCCGCCAGCGGCTCTCCGCCCATGTCGGTGCCGCATCTCGACACGCGCGTCATCGGCGGCAAGACCTCGCTGCTGTTCGGCCCCTATGCCGGCTTCTCCAGCAAGTTCCTGAAGCACGGGTCGCTCACCGACCTGTTCCGGTCGATCCGGCCGGACAACATCGTCCCGTTGCTCGACGTGGCGCGCGACAACCTGCAGCTGACCGAATACCTGATCGGCCAGGTGCTGCAGAGCGCGAGCCATCAATTCGCGGCCCTGCAGCAGTTTTTCCCCAGGGCGACGCGCAACGAGTGGAAGGAAGCCGTCGCCGGCCAGCGCGTCCAGATCATCAAGCCCGACAAGGAGCGGGGCGGCGTCCTGGAGTTCGGGACCGAGCTGATCCCGGCCGCCGACCGGTCGCTGGTGGCGCTGCTCGGCGCTTCGCCCGGCGCTTCCACGGCCGCCTTCATCGCCACCGAGGTCCTCAAGCTCTGTTTCGCCGACAGGCTGACCGAGGATGGCTGGCTGCCCGCGGTCCGGCGCGTGTTCCCGACCTGGGGCATCGACCTGACCGTCGACGCCGACGCCTGCCGCAGCACCCGGGCCGATACGGCCCCGGTGCTCGAGATCGCCAGCATCTGAGCCCACGCCGGAAGGCGCACGGGCGAGCCGATCGCCCGAACGGGCGCTGCCGCCCGGCCGGCACCCATCCCGCATGTCTTGGAGTTGCACCGATGAACGCCGCCGACCTCTTCCCCGACGCCCTCCACTCGGTGCGCCTCCGCCACATCCACGGCGTCGTGGGCGCTCAAGGCCGCCATGAGCGGCGGGGCGACGAGCTGATCGAGGTCGCCCGGAGCAACCTGCTGCGCTGACGCGGCGCCGCCGGTATCGGCGTCGGCAGGCCCGTCCGACGCCGATCACCCCTTCGGTTCACCGGATACCGCACGGAGCGAGTCATGGACCTGACAGCGCTGCTGCTTTCGCGCCTGCAATTCGCCTTCACGGTGTCGTTCCACATCATCTTCCCGGCCTTCACGGTCGGGCTGGCGGCGTGGCTCGCCGTGCTCGAGGCGCTGTCGCTCGCCACCGGCCGGCCGGTCTACCGCCGGCTGTTCGACTACTGGCTCGGGATCTTCGGCGTGGCCTTCGGCATGGGCGTCGTCTCGGGCATCGTCATGGCCTTCGAGTTCGGCACCAACTGGAGCGAGCTGGCGCGCCGCACCGGCTCCATCCAGGGGCCGCTGCTGGCCTATGAGAGCTTCACGGCCTTCGCCCTGGAGGCGGCGTTCTTCGGCGTCGTGATCTTCGGCCGGGACCGCGTGCCGCGATGGTTCTACATGCTGGCCTGCGTCATGGTCGCGGCGGGCACCAGCCTGTCGTCCTTCTGGATCATGGTCCACAACAGCTGGATGCAATGGCCGGTCGGCTTCGGACCGGGGCCGGACGGGGCGTTCGTCCCCACCGACTGGTGGGCCATCATCTTCAGCCCGGTCGTCCGGGTCCGTTTCCCGCACATGATCCTGGCTGCCTATGCCACATCCGCCTTCTGCGTCGCGGCGACCGGGGCCTGGCACCTGCTGCGCGGCCGCTTCAAATCCGACGCCCGGACCATGCTGCGCATGGGGCTGGGCCTCGCCGCCGTGCTGGTTCCCGCCCAGCTGCTGTTCGGCCACCTCGTCGGCGACTACACGCACGACAAACAGCCGGCCAAGTTCACCGCGATCGAGGCACGCTGGCATGACGAGCAGCCGGCCTCCGAGGTCGTGATCGCCTGGCCCGACCCGGAGCAGCAGCGCAATCGCTATGCCCTGAACATCCCGTATCTCGGCAGCCTGATCGGGTCGATGAGCCTCGACAGCAAGGAGGTCGGGCTGACCGACTTTCCGGAAGCCGACCGGCCGCCGGTGCTGATCCCGTTCTTCGCCTTCCGCATCATGGTCGGCTGCGGGCTGCTGATGCTGGCCCTGGCCTGGCTCGGCACGGTGCTGATGGCGACCGGCGGGATCGAGCGCCAGCGCTGGTTCCTGCGGGCGACCTTCTGGTCGTTCCCGCTCGGCTTCATCGCCACATTGACCGGCTGGTTCACGGCCGAGGTCGGCCGGCAGCCCTGGGCCGTCTATGGCCAGGTCCGGATCGCCGACGCGGTGACTCCGTTCCTGACGGCGCCGCAGGTCGCGGCCAGCCTGGTCATCTTCGTCGCCGTCTACACGCTGATCTTCCTGTTCGGCGGGGTCTACATCTACCGGCTGCTGCAGCGCGGGCCGGTCGTCCCGCCGGACTACGCCGAGGCAGCGATCAATCCTAAGCGGCTCCTGTCGATGGCAGGACAGGGGCCGGGCGTGCCTGGCACCACCCTATGACGCGATCCGCCGGCGTCGCGAGCGGGTGCCGTTCCTCTGCGGCATCGCGATCTTCGCCGCGGCCTTCGGCACGCTCGCCCTGTCCTTCTATCCCTACATGGTGCCGTTCTCGATCAGCATCGCGGATGCGGTGTCGCCGCCGGCCAGCCTTGCCTTCATGTTCTGGGGCGCGGGCATCATCGTCCTGCCGATCACGCTGATCTACACGCTCGTCGTCTACTTCGTCTTCAAGGGCAAGGTCGATCCGGGCGCGGACTACCACTGAGACGAGGCCATGTCCGCCGGCAGCGCGAATCGGACGGGGCGATGGCCCAGTCATCGGCCCTATGCCGAAGTATTTGGCTCGCGACCGGAATGCAGAGTCGGAGAACTGCCTGCACGCAGGTCGATGCGGCCCGGCCGCCACGCGAGGCTTCGATCGTAGCGACCGGGTCGCCGGCGCCAATGAAAGCGCGGGTTCATTTTATCAGACATATTACGGAACGCAGTCGGAACAAATTCCGAGCACGTGTCGACGTGATTGTAAGGCGGCGACGCCGACTGGATGGTCAGCGACCATGTCCTCCGCCGCCAAGGCCACCGTGGCCGAACCCGCCATGGCCAAAATCATAGGTCATGACGTGGCCATCCGCGTGGTAGTCCCCATGGCGCAAGTCATCGTGCCGCCCGTCATCCGAGCCCCGATAGCCCCCATAATCATAGAAGCCATACGGATCACCATAGTCACAGCCTGGATCGTCGTCATACGGCAAGCACGCGCTGGCGACAGAATCGGCAGCGTCATTGCCGTCGGGCGCGGAGGCGTAGCTGCCAACAGCGGAGGGTGCATAACTCGTGCCGGGGGCGGAGGCATAGCCGCTGTACGACGCGCATCCTGATAGGGTCAGTGCGATAAAGCCGACGAGCAGCAGAGCCGGCGCTCGACCGCGTGTCATCGCGATCATCCTTAGGTGGTTTAGCCGGCCAGTGTAAGTCTGATGGGGCTTCCCCTGCGAGCCGGTCTCTACCCATGTGGGGAACGCAAACAGCGCTTCCATCAACGACAAGGTAAAAGATGTGTGAAAAACCGTTCACGATGACACTGGGACCTCCGTCAAACATTTGCCGAAGCTCGAGCAAGATCGGCTGACCTCGTCGCCAATCAAATAATTGTTTTCATTGAATGATAACGGGACAGTTATCGCGCATTGGACAACTCGTTGCGCGGTGCCGGTCGGGTAGAATCGTGGTCGGGCGGCACGACGCCGCGGCCGATGTCCGGGCGATGAGGGGATGACGATGCGAAGCAACGACGCCACGGTGCCGGCAGACAGCGCTGCAATCCTCCAGCTTGGCGTCGCCCATCCGGACGCCCGGATCGACCGTGAGGATGGCCGCACCGCCCGCGGCCGGCTGCAGCGCCGGGCCATGAGGGCAGGGCACCTGGCCACCAGAAGGCGTTGGCGCAAAAGGCCGACCAGCTGGTCGAAGCCTCGCTTTCCGAGAACACGCGGATGGCCTACGGCAAGGCTTGGAGCGCCTGGTGCCTGGGCTTCGGCCTCGACCCAACCGGAGAGAACTCTGATGCCGCGGCCGACGAGCGCTGGCTGGTCATGCACCTCACCGCCCTCTCAGAGAAGCGGTCGCTCAGCACCATCCTGCTGCGGCGCGCCGCGGTCGTCTCCATCCGCAAGCGGCTGAAGCGGCCGCTGCAGCTCGATGACGCCGGGTTCGAGGCCTTCCTCAAAGGCCTGCGCCGCATTAATGTCGCCCGGCCGGTGCGCAGGGCGGCCCTGCTCGAGCCGAACCTGCGCGCCGCCTCCCTGGTGCTGACCCCGGACGCGCATCCCGACCTGGCCGGCGCCGCGCTCGCCGGCGGGGCAGGGGAGGGGCGCCAGGCTCTGCGGGACACCCGCGGGGTGCGCGACATGGCGCTGCTGCTGACCGGATTGGCCGGCGGCTTCCGCCGCTCCGAGCTCGCCGCCTTCTATCTGCGCGACCTGTCGTTCTCGGCCGAGGGCCTGGTGCTGTTCGTCGGCCGCTCCAAGGCCGACCAAGAGCGCCACGGCGCCGAAATCGGCATCGAGGCGGTGCCCGGCTCGCCGCTCTGCGTCGTCGCCGCCCTGCGGCGCTGGCTCGAGGTCCGCGGCGATGCGCCCGGCGCCCTGTTTTGCCGGCTCGACCGCGGTGGCAACCTGGAGGCCGGCGCCGACGGCCGGCTGCTGCCGGTCGATCCGGCGACGATCGCGCGGGTGGTCAAGCGCGCGATCGCCCGCACCGGCATCGACGCGGGGGAGTTTTCGGGGCACAGCCTGCGCGCCGGCATGATGACCGCGGCGGACCGGCTCGGCGTCCCCTTCGAGCGGGCCATGGAGCACGGCCGCTGGAAGAGCTACGTCAACCCTGCTCGATGCGCTGCGAACGAGAACGAGGGCCCCAGGCCGGGAGACGGCACCCGAGATTCGTGAGAACAAGCGATGGGCAGCGACGGGAAGACGGTCGACCTGAGGACGCTAAATGCGCCGGCGGAGGATAGAGGCCGGCTCCTCGAGCAGTACGAATGCGGCCCGATCCGGTTCACCGGGACGGGCGATGCGCTCTATGACCGGCGTCTCCTGTTCGATGGCAGCGTCGATCCTGCGGCAGTGGGACCGCGAGTGTGAATCGGTTCGACGTCGCGACCCTCAATATCAAGCCGCAACTCCCAATTCGGTTGATCTAGATCAAAGCTGAGACCCAGCAGCCGTGCTGTTCTACGCACAGTCCTTCCAGCAGGCTATCCGGCGCGCGGTCGAGGATCGCCATGGACAAGTTGGTGACTCGTGATCGCGCGAGATTGCCGGAAACGAGGTCCGAAGGTCGCCCGCGGGCAGCAACACAAAATGGGCCGCCAGAGACGCTCCTCGTAGGAGTGAAGCCGCAGCCAGGGAAGAGCCAGAACGACACGAGTCCCGCCGCAGCTGTGAGTGCGGAGGTGGCGCTGCCGGCTCCGGTGACGGGTTAACGGCAAGGCGGGTTCCTTGCGACCGACTGCGCCAAACTGATCACTGGGAGACGGTCTATGTCGATTGCGGATACCCCATCCTTGGACAAGACGAAGCCGCCGCCATTGGTTATCAGCGGCACCGCGCGCGAGCCTTCGGCCGTGCCAAAAAAAAAGCCGCGCAAAGCGAAGCGACTTATCTCCGTTATGATCGTGGCTTGTCTCGTGATGCTCGGAGGTGCTGGCGCTTGGTACTGGTGGCAACAGCAATTGAATGCGCTCCCCGCAGGTCTCGCCAACTCCAACGGGCGCCTCGAATCCGAGCAGGTGGAGATCGCGACCAAGTACGCGGGCCGGATTGCCGTCGTGCTCGCCAGCGAGGGTCAGATGGTCGATGCGGGCGAGGTCGTCGCACGCATGGATACAACGGAGCTCGAGGCGCAGCTGCAGGCCGGCAAGGCTCGGGTTAATCTGGCCGAGCACCAAAAGACGCAGGCCGAGGCTCTGATCGCCCAGCGCGAGAGCGAACGGACCTTCGCAGGACAAGAGCTCGAGCGGGCCGCCAAGCTCCATGAAAGGGGATTTGGGACGGGCGAAAAGCTCGACCTGGCGCGCAACGAGATGAGGACAGCCCAGGCGAGCTATGATACGGCCGTCGCCGGTCTGGCGGCGGCCACGGCGGCCATCGCGGCGGGTCAGGCCGAGGTCGCGCGGTTCCAATCGCAAGTCGACGATTCGACGCTTGTTGCCCCGCGCCGCGGCCGTATCCAATACAAGCTCGCACAGCCGGGAGAGGTGTTGTCTGCCGGTGGCCGGGTCCTCACGCTGCTCGACCTCAGCGAAGTGTACCTGACGATCTTCGTGCCCGCACGGGTCGCCGGTCCCCTCACGATCGGCGATGAGGCGCGCGTCGTCCTGGATCCGATCCCCGGATATGTGTTTCCCGCCAAGGTCACCTTCGCGGCCACCGAGGCGCAGTTCACGCCCAAGACGGTGGAGACCCCGGAGGAGCGCGAAAAGCTCATGTTTCGGGTCAAGCTGACGATCGACCCCGAACTTCGCAAAAAGTACGAAAGCCAGGTGAAGACCGGGATCCGCGGCATGGGCTACGTACGGAGCAATGCCACCATCGCTTGGCCCGACTGGCTCGCGGTGAAGCTGCCATGACCGCCGCGTTTGCCGCCAGCGTGCGGCGGCTGTCGCACCGCTATGGGAAGACGGTCGCGTTGGACGACGTGACGCTGGACATTCCGGCCAGCTGTATGGTCGGGCTGATCGGTCCCGACGGGGTCGGCAAATCGACTCTGCTCGCCCTCATTTCCGGCGTCCGCCGCATCCAGGAGGGCGAGGTGTTCGCGCTCGACGGCGATATGGGCGACGCCGAGCATCGTCGCAACAGCCTGCCGCGTGTCGCCTACATGCCGCAGGGCCTGGGCCGCAATCTGTATCCGACTCTGACCGTATTCGAGAACCTCGACTTCTTCGGCCGCCTGTTCGGCCAACCCAAGGCGGAACGCGAGAGCCGCATCCGCGACCTCCTAGCCTCGACCGGCCTCGATCCGTTCCCCGACCGGCCGGCCGGTAAGCTGTCGGGCGGCATGAAGCAGAAACTCTCTCTGTGCTGCTCGCTGATCCACGATCCGGATCTCCTGATCCTCGACGAGCCGACCACCGGCGTCGATCCGCTGTCGCGCCGGCAGTTCTGGGACCTGATCAACCGCATCCGCGAACGCCGGCCGCAGATGAGCGTGGTGGTCGCCACGGCCTACATGGAGGAAGCCGAAGGCTTCGACTGGCTGGCCGCCATGGACGACGGCCGCGTGATCGCCACCGGCACGCCGGACCAGCTGAAGTCGCGCGCCGGCGACGGTACGCTCGACACGGCGTTCATCGACCTCCTGCCGGCCGAGAAACGGGCCAGCCACCAGGCCGTGGTCGTCACGCCGCGAAGTATGATCGAGGGACCGCCGGCGATCGAGGCGGAGGGCCTGACGCAGCGGTTTGGCAAGTTCACCGCTGTCGACCACGTCAACTTCCGCATCGAGCGCGGCGAGATTTTCGGCTTTCTCGGGTCCAACGGCTGCGGCAAGAGCACGACGATGAAGATGCTGACGGGCCTGCTGCCGCCGACCGAGGGCGAGGCGAAGCTGCTCGGGCACCATCTAGACGCGTCCGACATGGCGACACGGCGGCAGGTCGGCTACATGTCCCAGGCCTTCTCGCTCTACGGCGAGCTCACCGTCCGACAGAATCTCGAGCTCCACTCGCACCTGTTCGCGCTGCCCGAAGAGACCCGCGAGGCGCGCGTACAGGAGATGCTGGAGCGGTTCGATCTGCTCCCGGTCGCCGACATCCGGCCGGAAAGCTTGCCGCTTGGCCAGAAGCAGCGACTTCAGTTGGCCGTCGCCATCCTGCATCGGCCCGAGGTGCTGATACTCGACGAGCCGACGTCGGGCGTCGACCCAATCGCCCGTGACGGGTTCTGGACGGAGCTCATCGCGCTTTCCCGTGAGGAAGGCGTGACGATCTTCCTCTCCACCCATTTCATGAATGAGGCGGAGCGGTGCGACCGGATCTCGCTGATGCACGCGGGCAAGGTCCTTGCCGTGGGCACGGCCAAGGAACTCATCAGGCGTCGCGGCGCCGCCAATCTCAGCGATGCATTCATCGCCTACCTTGAGGATGCCACGCGCAGCGAGCGGGCCGCGAGCACCGACAAGGATGCGGCGGCGGCGCCTGCGGAGCCCGAGGTCAAGCTGGCCCCGCGCGCGGTCCTGCACGGTTTCGATTTGCGCCGCCTTTGGGCCTATGCGCGGCGCGAAGCGATGGAAATCTTCCGCGATCCCATCCGGATCACCTTCTCACTTCTCGGTCCCGTCGCCGTGATGCTCACGATGGGTTACGGCATCTCCTTCGACGTTGAACACCTCAAATTCGCCGCCTACGACCAGGATCAGACGCTCGAGAGCCGCGAACTCATCGA
The DNA here is from genome assembly GCF_038440215.1 of Inquilinus sp. OTU3971. NCBI lineage: Bacteria > Pseudomonadati > Pseudomonadota > Alphaproteobacteria > Rhodospirillales > Rhodospirillaceae > Inquilinus > Inquilinus sp. OTU3971. The sequence goes on from NZ_JASATH010000053.1 coordinate 23,481, forward strand.
GCAACTGTCGGGATCTCGGTATTTCGAGGAACATCCACCCATCACCAGCGACACTGAGCTCGATCGGCGACTCGAAAATGGAGAACTGAAGGTTGCACTCGAGATTCCTCCGAATTTCGGCAAGCACCTCGTGAGCGGCAAGGGCCCGGAGGTTTTGGTACTGTTGGACGGTGCCGTGCCATTCCGCGCAGAGACCACCCGGGGCTACCTGCAGTTGATGGCGCAAAGCTTCGCGACCGAGCAGGTGGCAAGGGGCCGTAGCACGACCGCCCCGAACGTCCCCGTCAAGCTGGAAAGCCGTTTCCGCTACAATCAGGCGTTCAAGAGCGTTTACGCGATCATACCTGGGGTCATCATGCTCCTGCTGATGAATATCCCGGCGATGATGACCGCGCTCGGCGTGGTCCGCGAGAAGGAGACCGGATCGATCGCGAATTTCCGGTCGACGCCGATCACGGGGTTGGAGTTCCTGCTCGGCAAGCAGCTGCCTTATGTGGCCATCGCGCTGATCAGCTTTATCAGCCTGCTGCTCCTGGCGGTGTTCCTTTTCGGCGTTCCGGTGACGGGCTCCTTCGTCACGCTGCTGGCCGGTGTTCTCGTCTACGTCTGTGCGGCAACCGGATTCGGGCTGCTCATCTCGTGCTTCACGACCACCCAGGTGGCCGCCATCTTCGCGGCCTCCGTGCTCACGATCACGCCTTGCGTGAATTTCTCCGGCCTGCTGGTACCGGTATCGACCCTCTCCGGAGCCTCTCATGTCATCAGCCTCGGCTATCCGGCGGGATGGTTCATGCAGATCAGCCTCGGGGCATTTACAAAGCGACTGGGATTCGTGGATCTGTGGCCTGAGCTCATGGTGCTCGTGGGCTTTGCCGTTCTGTTCGTGGCCCTCGCCGTCGCGGCCTTGCCCAAGCAGGAGGCATGACGCGCATGCGCTGGGAAAACATCTGGAGGCTGGGGATCAAGGAGCTATACGGCTTGGCAGCAGACCCGGTGCTCCTCCTCATCGTGGCTTTTGTCTTCACGGTCGCAGTCTATTCGGTTGGCTCGATCAAGTTTGAGACGGAGCTCGCCTCGGTCGGTGTGGTCGACGAAGACAACTCCGAACTCTCGCGACGGATCGCAGGTGCGCTGCTGGAGCCCTACTTCAAGCCCGCCGTGGAGATTCCGGCTGATGCGATCGACCGCGAAATGAACTCCGGTCGCCTTCTTTTCGTCATCGAGATTCCCCCCGACTTCGAGGAGGACGTCCTGGCGGACAAACGGCCGACAGTCCAGATCAACGTGGACGCGACGGCGCTCACGCTCGCCGGCAACGGCGCCTCCTACCTGCAGAGCATCATCCTGCAGGAATCCCTGAGCTACGCCGCGCGGCGCGAAGTAAAGATAGAGTCGCCGATCGATCTGGTCATTCGCACACGGTTCAATCCGAACCTCCGGACCCAGTGGTTCAACGCGATCATGGCGATCATTCAGAACGTCACCTTGCTAGTGATCGTCCTCGTCGGCGCGGCATTGCTGCGCGAACGCGAGCATGGAACGGTCGAGCATCTGCTCGTCATGCCGGTCAGGCCGGCAGAGATCATGATCGCGAAAATCTGGCCAAATGGGCTCGTGGTCATGGTGGCCGCGACCGCGTCCTTGTGGTTCGTCGTCCACGAGTTCATGGATGTGCCGTTGGCGGGGTCGCTGCCCTTGTTCGTCGCCGGTACGGCGCTCTACCAAGTCTCGATCGGGGCTCTCGCCATTCTGCTTGCGACCTTCACGGGCTCGATGGCGCAGTACGGTCTGCTGATCATCCCGGTCGTAACCGTGCTGGATTTGATGTCGGGCGCCACGACCCCGATGGAAAGCATGCCCGTGGGATGGCAGTACGCGATGCAATTTACGCCGACCCCGCACTATGTCGCCCTTGCTCAGGCCGTGTTGTACCGCGGTGCCGGGCTCGACATCGTGTGGCCGGAATTGGTGGTCCTCGTAGGCTTCACCGCTGTCTTCCTTGGTATCTCGCTGGTCCGGTTCAGGAAGGCGATCATGAGCATGTAGCGCGTCCCGTTTCGACCGATCGGCGGCAGTTCGTCAGGAGATCGCGCTCGATCGATTCGACTGCAATTGCGTTGACCGCGTAGGCAGCGCTGCTCCCGCTGATGATTCGGGCTTATTCTTCCCCAAGGGATGTCATGGATAAGCAATCGACTCCCTTCAGAGCTTTCAGAGCCACCGCAGCGCGTTTCGTACAGGTGGTCCGGGATTTGATGCATTCCGAAGTCGGATCGAAGGCGAGATTGCTCTTTGCCTGTCTCGTCGCGCTCCTGTGCGGCGTGAATGGCCTCAACGTCGTCAACAGCTACGTCGGCCGAAACTTCATGACCGCGATCACGGATCGCAACATGGCCGAGTTCGTGCGGCAGGCGGTATTCTATATCGGTGTGTTCGCAGCATCCACCGTCGTTGCGGTTATCGCCCGTTTTGCCGAAGAACGCCTCGGGCTGCTCTGGCGGGAATTCGTCACCCGGCGGGCGATCGAGTTCTACCTCGCCAATGCAGCCTATTACCGTCTGGACGTCTCCGGAGGGCTCGCCAACCCAGACCAGCGGATCGCCGAGGACATTCGCGCTTTCACGACCACCACGCTCTCCTTCGTCCTCATGTGGCTCAACGGCACTTTCACCATCGTGGCGTTCTCCGGTGTCCTGTGGTCGATCAGTCCGCTTTTGTTCGTCGTGGCTGTCCTATATGCGGCCTGCGGATCGTACCTCACGATCATCCTCGGTCGTCCGCTCATCAAATTGAACTACGACCAACTCGACAAGGAGGCGAGCTTTCGCTCCGGTCTCATTCATGTCCAGCAGAACGCCGAATCGGTGATGCTGGCGCGCCGAGAGGGGCGACAAATAGCGCGTTTGCTGCGACGGCTCGAGGAGCTGGTCGCCAATTTCCGCAAGATCACCGCCATCAATCGCAACGTGGGATTCTTTACCACCGGCTACAACTGGCTGATCCAGATCGTTCCGGCGTTGGTCGTCGCGCCGGCCTTCATCAACGGAGAAATCGAATTCGGTGTGATAACCCAGTCGGCCATGGCGTTTTCTGCGCTTATCGCCGCGTTTTCCCTGATCGTCACCCAATTCCAGTCGCTGTCGAACTTCGCCGCAGTGGTCGCACGGCTCAGTTCCCTGATGGATGCTATCGAGCAGTCGCAAACTGCCGCCGGGGCGATCGAGATCATCGAGAAGGACGGTGGTCTTGCTTACGAAGGCCTGACATTGCGCTCCTCGCCCGACGCCAAGCCCGTGATCAAGGACCTGTCGGTATCGATTCCGGCCGGGACCCGCGTTCTGATCGCAGGATCGAACCATGCTCCCGGCGTGGCTTTGTTCAGGGCAACGGCCGGTATCACGATGGCGGGGAAGGGGCGCATCATTCGCCCCGTCCCCGGCAACATCCTTTTTCTGGCACAGCGGCCTTATCTGCCCCCCGGCACCTTGCGGCAGGTTCTCGTGCGAGAACCGCACCGTCCCGACTGTCCCGATGACAAAATCCTCGGACTGCTCCGCGAACTCGACCTCGAACAGGTTCTGAGCCGATCGGGCGGCCTCGATACGGAACAGGATTGGGTCACGATGCTTTCGCTGCGCGAGCAGCAACTCCTGGCCCTGGTCAGTGTCCTCCTTGCAGCGCCACGATTTGTGTGTCTCGACCGAATCGGCACGGCGTTGGGATCCAGCCAGGTCGACAAGGCTCTGCGCCTGTGTTCCGAGAAGTCGATCACCTACGTTGTCAACGGGGAGGCCGTTGCCTCGCCCGACCTTTTCGATGCGGTCCTTGAGTGCGGGGAGGACGGCCGCTGGACTTGGACGGAAAGCCGGCCGTGACGACAGGCCGCGCTACAGATTGAAATTCGGCATGGCGTCGGGACCCGATGCCGATTCAGAGCCCCCAGCCGGCCCACCCAGTAGCGGAGGCTCGGGGTCAAGCCGAGGTTGATGCGGCGGGGCCAGGGATGACGCGACTACTTGGTCCTTCGCTCCATCATATCCTCAATCATCTCGATCTGGATCTGCTGGATTTCGAGGAGGTGCGCCCATTGGTGATGGACCAGCTGGTCGAGCTTTTCACCGACCGCGCGCACCTCGAGCTCGGCCTTCAGGTTGACCTTGTAGTCGCTTTCGGCGCGCATCCGGTCACGCGCCTCCTGCCGGTTCTGGCTCATCAGGATGATTGGCGCTTGTACTGCTGCCAATAGCGACAACACCAGATTCAAGAGGATGTAGGGGTAGGGGTCGAAAGGATGGAACAACAAAAGGAAACTGTTGGCCGCGATCCAGATGATCATTATCCCGAAGAATATTATGATAAACCGCCAACTGCCGCCGAACTCGGCGACATTATCGGAAATGCGCTCGCCAAAGGTCAACGAGCGGTCGAATTCCTGGTTGAGGTTGTCGGCTATCAGCGCGCCGTCGTGAAGGCTGCGCACCACCCTTTCCTCGATTGCGGAAAGCGCACCGCGATCCTTTTCCATCTCGCTGCGGACGAATTCGGCGCGGAATCCGTTGAGGCAAGAGCGGCAGATAAATCCGGCCGAGGTCCATCCGGGCAGGCGGGCGGTGATTACCGCGGCAATCTTGTCGCGCACCAAGCTTCCGGGCAGTACGCTGTGAGCCGTATAGTGGTTGCCGCAGACTTGGCAGCGATGGGTGGTGCTGCTTTGCCTCGCGTGGCCTGAGTCCCGATTTTTTGGTGATGCGGGCTGCGGGCTCGTCTCCTGGATTGGCATTTGCGTCACCTGTTGGGGTCAAGACACGAAAGTGGTCAGGGCTTTGAGGTCAGCTTGTCGTTCCGCCGCTTCTCCCGCGGCCGGACGGCCATAGTCACGACGAACGCGTCATCCGCGCCAGATAGCCACGCCCTTCGTCCAGGATGTGCTCGACGTCCTCGGACCGGCGGTGGCGTCTCTCAAGCTCCTCGACGAGGGCCTGGATGTCGTCCGAGTACGGGATTGGACCATGGAGGTTCCAGTGCATGCAATCCTCGGACTTCCTGCGGAGCCGCAGCGTCACATGACCCCCGAGCGCCCGGCTACTGCATGGACCAGCCGTGGCTGACGACGATCGACTGGCCGGTGAGGGCATTCGAGGGAAAGGCGGCGAGGAAGGTGGCGGTTTCGGCCACGTCCGCAACCGTGGTGAACTCGCCGTCGACGGTCTGCTTCAGCGTGACCGTCCGGACGACCTCCTCCTCGGAGAGGCCGAGCTCGCGCGCCTGCTCCGGGATCTGTGTCTCGACCAGCGGCGTGCGCACGAAGCCGGGGCAGATCACGTTGGCGCGGACGCCATGGGCGGCCCCTTCCCTGGCCACCACCTTGGCGAGGCCGATGAGGCCGTGCTTGGCCGTGACATAGGGGGCCTTGAGCGGCGAGGCCTCCTTGGAGTGCACCGAGCCCATGTAGATGACGCTGCCGCTCTTCTGCCGGTACATCTGCCGCAGGGCGGCACGCGTGGTCAGGAAGGCTCCGTCCAGATGGATGTTCATCAGCTTCCGCCACTGGGCGAATTCGAACTCGACGAGGGGCGCGACGATCTGGATGCCGGCATTGCTGATCAGGACGTCGATGCCCCCGAAGGCCTCGATCGCGCGCGACATGCCGGCCTCGACCTGCTCTTCACTGGTGACATCCATGGCGACGCCGATCGCGCGCCGTCCGCTCGAATCGATGTCGCAGGCGGCGGCCTCGGCCCTGTCGCGGTCGAGGTCGGCGATGACCACCCTGGCGCCCTCGCGGGCGAAGGTGAGCGCGATCTCCTTTCCGATGCCGCTCGCCGCCCCCGTGATCACGGCCACCTTGTCCTGCAGCCGGGAGCTGACGGCCAGCGCTCGCCGCGTCCCTGTCCAGAACGTCACGCTGCATAGTCATAGGTCCTTTCCTTCACGGTCTGACGGTGCGGTGTTGCCAGATAGTCGTGCGCGACCTTGCCGAGCCCCAGCGTCAGGTCGGCGACGAGATGGACGGCCGAGACGACCTCCAGCACCGGCAGCTCCGCGAGCAGCGCCAGCGCGTGCGAGGTGAGGTCGAGTGCCGCCGGGCCGGTCCAGGCGCCCTTCAGGGCGACATCCTCGAGACGGTACTCGACGAGCTCGCAGATGCGCGGCGTGCCGTCGACATGGGGAATGATCTTGAGCAGGAAGTTGGGCTCCTGCAGCGCGGCGAGGACGGCGGCGCGATCGGCCGGCCGGTGCTTGTAGCCCATGGTGCCGGTGGCGACCCGCACGGGGCCGTAGTCGAGCGTGCCGACCAGGGCGTCGACCTCGGTGCGCAGCGACGGGTTCGCCAGCTTCTTCGGGAAGCCCCAGAGCTCGCGTCCGCCGGCGATGGGCGGCTCGTCATTGAGGAACATGCAATGCGAATAGGCGCCCGCACGTCCGTGGAAGGTGACCGGGATGACCTGGCCCGATTCCGTGTAGTCGCCGAAGCCGGTCGAGTCCGGCATGCGGATGAACTCGTATTTCACCAGCGGCTGGCGCGCGTCCACCTCGAGTGGCTCCGGGACGAGGGCCCTGAGCCGGGCCGGTTCGGTCCGGTAGGTGATGATCAGATATTCGCGGTCCACGAAGCGGTAGGGGCCAGGCGGGAAGGCCGGGCTCGTCAGCGGCATCGAGAAGGCGCGCTCGCGCACCTCGTCCTCTCTCATGATTTGTTCCGTCCTGTGCTGGGAAAGGCGATCATTCGCGCCCGTGCCGGGCGAGATCGAAGGTGAAGACGCCGTCGGGCGTATCGGGCCGCTCCAGCACCTCGGGGTGGCGCAGCGTCCGGACGGCGTCGTGACGGCCGGCGCGCCAATGCTCCATCATGGTGAGGCGCGAGAACTCGTAGTCCTTGGAGTGCCCCTCATAGGTCCGGGCGCGATAGATGAGGTGCACGAGGTTGTAGGCCTTCTGATCGGCCTCCCGGCTCAGAAGCCTGGCCTCGTCGGTCTCACGCAGATCCTGAGGCAGCTTCGACAGCAGGCTTCCCAGCGCCGAGCGCAGGCGCTGCACGCTCTTGAACTGATCGGTGTTGGCGCGGGTCCGGCTGGAATACTGGATCTCCTTCTGCCGCGTCGTGACCTCGGCGAGGTTGCGCGGCAGGTCGCCCTGCGCGCTCCACAGATCCACCTGGAAGGCGAGCGTGTCCTGGCGCGGGGCGGACTCGACGACCCATTGCAGCGGCGTGTTCGAGATCAGACCGCCGTCCCAGTAGAACTCGCCTTCGATCTCGACGGGCGGGAAGCCGGGCGGCAGGGCGCCGCTCGCCATCACATGCTCGGGACGGATGATGTGGGTCGTGTTGTCGAAGCAGACGAGGTTGCCGGTGCGCACATTGACCGCGCCGACGCTGAAGAGCATCTCGCCGGAATTGATGCGCCCGAAGTCGACAAGCCGCTCGAGCGTCGCCTTGAGGTGCTTCGTCTCGTACCAGCTGGTCGCCTCCAGCGTGCCGGCCGGATGCAGCCATGGGAAGAGCTGCCGGGGGGCGAAGAACCCTGGGGCGCCGCCGATCGCCTCCAGCGTGCCGGCCGGATGCAGCCATGGGAAGAGCTGCCGGGGGGCGAAGAACCCTGGGGCGCCGCCGAACAGTGCCCAGGTCGCGCTGATCTGGTTGAGCAGGCCGCGCGCCGCATCGCCCTTCGGGACCAACGCGTCGCAGGCGAGCGCCCAGTCGAGGAGCGGGTTGGCGCTGATCTCCTCCCAGAACGTCCGAAGCTGCGCGACCCGCTCGTCGGGCGCATTGCCGGCGATGATCGCGGCGTTAACGGCGCCGATCGAGATGCCGGCGACCCAGTCGGGATGCAGCCCGGCGTCCGCCAGCGCCTCATAGACGCCGGCTTGGTAGGAACCGAGCGCGCCGCCGCACTGCAGCAGGAGAGCGATGCAGTCGAAGGGCGGGCGGGAAGAGCGTCGGGGCGATGGTGCGGGTGGCCGACGCACGGCCGCCGGCGCCGATGATCCATCAGGCATGGTCATCTCCAAGGAACGAAGGCTGCAAGGATCGAGGTTGCATCACCGCTGCCGTCAGTGCTGAGGGACGGGGCTGGGTGCAGTGGCCGGCTCATGCTCGGCGCTCGGGTCGTCCTTCTCCCGGATGCCGTTGACGGCGACATAGAGGGCCGGCAGGAAGACGAGGGTGAGCACGGTGGCGATGGCGAGGCCGCCGACGATGGCATAGGCCATCGGCCCCCAGAACACGTCGTGCATGATCGGGACCATGCCGAGGATGGCCGCGGCCGCCGTCAGCATGATCGGCCGGAACCGGTGCCTGGTCGCGTCGATCACCGCGTCCCAGGCATCGACGCCCCGCGCCCGTTCGTGCTCGATCTGCTCGACCAGGATCACCGAGTTGCGGATGATCATGCCGGCCAGGGCGACGGTGCCGAGGATCGCGATGAAGCCCATCGGCGTGCCGGTGGGGAGCAGCGCCAGGACGACGCCGATGAGCCCGAGCGGCGCGACGCTGATCACCAGCGCCACCAGGCGGAAGCTCTTCAGCTGCACCATGAGCACGGTGAGCATGAGCGCGATCATGAGCGGCACCTGCGCAGCCAGGGCGGCGTTGCTCTGCGCGCTCTTCTCGACCGAGCCGCCGACCTCGAGCAACGTGCCCGCCGGCATCGATGCGCGCACGCCGTCGATCGCGGCGGCGATGCGCTGGTTCACCAGCGACGGCTCCATCCCGGGCAGCGGCTCCGCCTGCACGGTGATGGTGGGCAGGCGGCCGCGGCGCCAGACATAGCCCTCCTCCAGGTCGTAGTCGATCCGCGCCAGCTCGCGCAGCGGCACCGAGGCGCCCATCGGTGTCGTGATCTGGAGGTTGCGCAAGGCTTCGACGCTCGACCGCTCGCCCGCCTCCGCCCGTGCCACGACGTCGACGAGATAGATCGAGTCGCGGACCTGCGTGACCGTCGCGCCGCTGATCACCCGGTTGAGCGCGAGAGAGAGCTGCGTCGAGCTGAGCCCTGCCTGGCGGACGCGATCCTGGTCGACGACGATGCGCAGGGCCTTGCTCTTCTCGGCCCAGTCATAATTGACGTGGCGGACAAGGCCGGAGGCACGCAGCACGTCCGCGACCTTTTCGGCATAGTGCCGCGCCTCGTCGGTGGTCGGCGCGCTGACCCGGTATTGCACCGGCCAGCCCACGGGCGGCCCGAGCTCGAGGCGGGAGACCCGGGCGACGGTGTCGGGGAACTCCTCGGCGAACAGCCGCTCGAGCCTGGCCTTGACCCGATCGCGGGCCTCGAGGTCCTTGGCGACGACCACGGTCTCCGCCATGAAGTCGTTGTCGAGCTGGACGTCGAGCGGCAGGTAGAAGCGGATCGCGCCGCCGCCGACATAGGAGGAGAAGCGGGCGATGTCGGGGTCGTTCGCCAGCACCTTCTCCAGCCGTTCCGTCTGCGCCAGGGTCGCCGCGATCGAGGCGTTCTTCGGCAGGGTCGTCGTCAGAAGGAGCTCCGGCCGGTTCGAGGCCGGGAAGAACTGCTGCGGAACAAAGCCCAGGCCGTAGACGGACAGGCCGAAGGCGGCGAGCGAGACGGCGATCGTCAGCCAGCGGTGCTGCATGCCGAACTGGAGCGCGCTGCCGAAGGCGCGCATGAAGCGGCCCGGGCCGGCGGCGCTGTGCGCCTTCATACGCGCGGGCAGCACGGACAGGCCGATCACCGGCGCGAAGATGACGGCCACGAACCACGAGGCCACGAGCGCCATGGCGACGACGGCGAACAGCGAGAAGGTGTACTGCCCGGTGTTGTTGTCGGCGAAGCCGACCGGCAGGAAGCCGAAGATGGTGACCAGCGTGCCGGTCAGCATGGGAAAGGCGGTGTGGGTAAAGGCGAAGGTCGCAGCCTTGATCTTCTCCATGCCCTCCTCGATCTTCGAGATCATCATCTCGATGGTGATCATGGCGTCGTCGACCAGCAGGCCGAGGGCGATGATCAGCGCGCCCAGGGAGATGCGCTGCAGGCTGATGCCCGTCGCCTCCATGCCGACGAAGACGATCGCGAGCACGAGGGGGATCGACAGCGAGACGACGATCCCGGCCCTGACGCCGAGGCTGACGAAGCTCACCGCGAGGACGATGACGACCGCCTCGATCAGGGCCTCGGTGAAGCCGCCGATGGCCTCGCGCACCACCTCGGGCTGGTCCGAGACGAGGTTGAGCTCGATGCCGACCGGGAAGCGCTGCGTCAGACGCTCCGCCGCCTCGTGCAGGCCCTGGCCGAAGGTCAGGTTGTTGCCGCCTGAGCGCATGTTGACGCCGATGCCGATCGCCGGCTTGCCGTTGACGCGGAACATCTTGGTCGGCGGGTCGCTGTAGCCGTGCTGGATCTCGGCAATGTCGCTCAGCTTGTAGAAATGCCCGTTGATCCAGAGGTTGAGGCCGGCGATGCTCTCCGGCGTCAGCAGGGCGCCGGTGACGTCGACGAGCACGTTCTCGCCCGGTGTGTTGATGACGCCGGAGGGCACCACCGCGTTCTGCCGGGCCACGGCCGCGAGCACGTCGTCGAAGCTGAGCTTGAGGTTGGCGAGCTTCTGCGGCGAGAAGTTGAGATAGATCTTCTCGTCCTGGTCGCCGAAGATCTCGACCTTGCCGACATCCGGCGAGCGCAGGAACTCGGCCCGGGCGGTCTCGGCGAAGTCGCGCGCCTGCCGCGGCGTGAAGCCGTCATAGGTGATGCCGTAGACGATGCCGAAGACGTCGCCGAACTCGTCGTTGAAGAACGGCCCGACCACGCCCTGCGGCAGGGTGGCCTTGATGTCGCTGACCTTCTTGCGGATCTGGTACCAGAGCTCCGGGATCTCGCTCTTCGGCGTCGATTCCTTCAGATAGACGAAGACGGTCGCCTGGCCGGGCTTGGTGTAGCTCTTGATGTAGTCGAGGTTCGGCGTCTCCTCGAGCTTCTTCTCGATCCGGTCGGTCACCTGATTGAGCGTGTCGAGGGCGGTGGCGCCCGGCCAGGAGACCTGGACCACCATGGTCTGCACCGAGAAGTCGGGGTCCTCCTGGCGGCCGAGCCCCTCATAGGCGCGGATACCCGCGATGCTGCAGAGCAGCATGAGGAAGACGACGATGGACTTGTTGTGAACCGCCCATTCCGAAAGATTGAAGCGCCCCATCACTCGACCTCCGTCTCGGGCTTCACCGGCTCGCCTTCGGCCAGCGCATTGACGCCGGCGGTCACGACCTTCTCGCCGGCCGACAGGCCGTGGCCGATGACGACGGCGCCGGCATCGAATTCGAGGAGCCCGACCGCCCGGCGGTGCACCTTGCCGTCCTGACCCACCACCCAGACCTGCGGCCCGTCTCCCGACTGCAGCAGCGCGGAGGGGGGCAGGCTGACGACCTCCTGGCCTTCGACCTCGGCGCGCCCGACGACGACGGCGCCCAGGCGCATCTCCGGCGGCGGCGACGGCAGCGCCACCTTCACGGTGTAGGTGCCGGTCGAACTGTCGGCCTCGGGCGAGATCTCCCGGATCGAGCCGGTGACCGCGATGTCGGGCCGGCCCTGCAGCCAGACCTTGACCGCCATGCCGGGCTTCGCATGGGCGACATCCGCGCCGGCGACGGCGAAGACCGCCTCGCGCTCGGCATTCGTGGAGATCTCGACAACAGTCTGGCCCGCCGACACGACCTGGCCCGGGTCGGCGTAGGTCGCCGTCACCACGCCGTCGTCAGGCGCCAGAAGCTCGGTATAGCCCAGCTGGTTCTGCGCGATGCGCAGATTGGCTTCGGCCGACTGCACCTGGGCCTGGGCGCTCTGCAGGACCTTGAGCGTGTTCTCGTAAGCGGCGCGGGTCGCCCAGCCCTGCGCGAGCAGGGTGCGGTAGCGCGCCTCTTGTGGCGTCGCCTGGTCGACAGCGGCCCTGGCCGCAGCGAGGTCGGCTTCGGCGGCGGCCACCTTGCTCTGATAGTCGACGGCGCTGATCTGGGCGAGTTTCTGGCCCTTCTTGACGAGGTCGCCGACATCGACGTCGCGGGAGACGAGGCGGCCATCCACCTGGAAGCCGACCCGGCTCACATAGCGCGGCTGGATGCGGCCAGCGCCTTGGGCAACCAAGCCGAGATTGTGGGGCGTCACCTCGACGATCCTCGCCGGCCGCGGTGCGGCGGGTGGGGAGCTCTTCTCTTCATTACAGCCCGCGATGACCACGCAGGCGATGCAGGCGCAGACGAACGGACCTGATGCGAGGCGCATGGAAGCCTTCCACCGGAATAGGGTCGAGTTGCAGGGGAGTGGGCGATGTTGGAGGGCAGGCGATCACGCCGGCCGATCTCGGATTGACTATCTAGTTCAATTCGACTATATCGTCAATTCGAAATTTCGCGGATCGAGCGGAGTGGGTGGCTGATGGCGAAGATTGATCTGGCACGCAGGGCAGAGATCGGCCGGGAGAAGCGGGCCAGGACCCGGGCGCAGATCCTGGAGGCCGGCACCATTCTTCTGGCGGAACGGCCACCTGAGGCGCTCACGGTGGATGCCGTCGTCGAGGCCGCGGGCGTCGCCAAGGGGACGTTCTACTATCACTTCCAGAGCGTCGAGGAGCTGGTCGCGGCGGTGGGCGCGCAGCTCGCCGAGAGCTTCGACGAGCTCATGGCGCCATCCAGGCTCGATCAGCCGGATCCCCTCGCGCGCCTGTCCTTCGGCTTCACCAAGCTCCTGGAGAAGGCGATTGACGACCCCGTCTGGGCGCGGCTCGTGGTCCGCGGTGCTCAGATCGCTGCTGCGCCCGGCCGGGGGATCCGCGCGAATGTCAGGGGCGACGTCGCAGAGGCGATCGCCCGGGGACTCCTGGCCGTGCAGGACGCGGACCTGGCGGCCGACATCGTCATCGGCATCTGGCTTCAGGTCGTCCACGGCAGCCTCGAGCGGCGGCCTGCGCCGGACCTTGCCCGCCAGGCGCTCGACGCCGCGCTGCGGGCCCTCGGCGTGGCTCCTGCCTGCAAGCCGAAGACGTGATCGTCGTCATTCGAACAGGCGCCATGAAGACCCAGGCGACATCGGAAGGCCGGCAGCCCGGCGTCGGTCTGCACCGGCGCTTCGTCCAGGCGGGATAGACGCGATGACGCGCGTTCATCGGGACTAGATCGGGCAGCCAGCCCTGCAGGAGAGAGCGCGTCGATGGGCTCGCCCGTGGTGCGAGAGGCTGTCTCGTACCACGCCCCGGGGCGCCGCCGTCGTCGTGCTGGAGGATACGAAGCTGAACCGCCACACAGTTTGTTGGCCCGATCAGAGCCGGGCGCCCTTGATCATGTCCGGACCTGATCGGCTGATGGAATGCCATGAATGCGGGCTGCGGCACGCCGTGCCGGCGCTGCCGGACGGCACCGCGGCCCGCTGCGTCCGCTGCGGCGCGACGCTGCACAGGTTCCGCGCCAGCTCGCTGGACCACGCCTTCGCCTATGCCTGCGCCGGGCTGGTGCTGTTCCTGATGGCGAACTTCCTGCCCTTCATCTCGCTGGAGATCTCCGGCCGGGTGCAGAGCGCCAGCCTGGTCACGGGGGTCTTCGCGCTGTACCAGCAAGGGCTGTGGGAGCTGGCGGCGGTGGTGGCGTTGACCATGCTGGTCGCTCCTGGGCTGCGGCTCGGCCTGCTGATCCTGGTGCTGGGCGGCCTGCGCCTCCAGCGCCTCCAGCGCCCGCCGCGCTGGCTGCCGTGGCTCTACCGCTGGGCCGACCTGTTCGGCCCATGGGCGATGGTCGAGGTCTACATGCTCGGCGTCTTCGTCGCTTATGTGAAGCTGATCGATCTCGCCTCCATCGTGGTCGGCCCCGGCCTCTATTCGGTCGGCGGGCTGATGCTGGCGATCATCGCCGCCGGCACCAGCCTGGACACCGAGACGGTGTGGCGGGAATTCGAGCGCCGCGGCCTGGTGGCGCCCCCGCCGCTGGTCGATCCGCGCCGCCCGGCCTGCCTCTGCCACGGCTGCGGCCTGGTCTCGAACCTGCCGCCCGCCAGCCCCGGCGCCTGCCCGCGCTGCAGAGCGGCCGTGCACCAGCGGCGGCCGGAGAGCCTGACCCGCACCTGGGCGCTCGTTGTCGCCGCGATCACCCTCTACATCCCGGCCAACATCTTCCCGGTGATGACGGTGATCTCGCTGGGCAGCGGCGAGCCCGACACCATCATGAGCGGCGTGGTCGCCTTGGCCGATGCCGGCATGTGGCCGCTGGCGCTGCTGGTGTTCTTCGCCTCGATCACGGTGCCGGTGTTGAAGTTGGCCGGGCTGATCTACCTGCTGATCACCACCCAGCGCGGCAAGACCGGGCAGCTCCGCAACCGCACCATGCTCTACCGCATCGTCGAGGCGGTCGGCCGCTGGTCGATGATCGACATCTTCATGATCTCGATCCTGGTGGCCCTTGTGCAGCTCGGTGCGCTGGCGACGATCGAGCCGGGGATCGGGGCCGTCTCCTTCGCCGCGGTGGTCATCGTCACCATGATTGCCGCCATGACCTTCGATCCGCGCCTGATGTGGGACGCGGCACGACAGAACCATGGTTGATACACTCCGCGACACCGCCACGCCGGAACCGCCCGTGCCGGCGCACCCGGCTCCTCGCATCGACCGCCGGCGCCGCTTGCCTGCGATCTGGCTGGTGCCGATCGTGGCGGCGCTGGTGGGGCTCTATCTCGCCTGGGTCACCGTCTCCGAGAAGGGGCCGACCATCACCATCCGTTTCCAGACGGCGGACGGGCTCGAGGCCGGCAAGACCCTGATCAAGCACAAGGAGGTGGTGTTCGGAACAGTCAAGAGCATCGCCCTGTCCGACGACCTCAGCCATGTCGAGGTCACCGCAGAGATGACCAAGGAGGCGGCGCCGCATCTGAGCCAGGGTACCCGCTTCTGGGTGGTGCGGCCGCGGCTCTCCGCCGGCGGCGTGTCTGGATTGAGCACGATCCTGTCCGGCGCCTCTATCGAGCTCGACCCCGGCCCAGGGGCGAGCGAGCGGCACTTCACCGGGCTGGAGGACCCGCCGGTGGTGCGGGCCGACGTGCCGGGCACCGAATTCCTGCTGACCGCCGACCGGATCGGCTCGGTCGGACCCGGCTCGCCGATCTACTTCCGCGACGTCCAGGTCGGCCAAGTGATGGGCTTCGACTCCACCGACCTCGGAGCCGGAGTCACCATCCATGCCTTCATCCGAGCGCCGTACGACCGCCAGGTCTATGCCGGCACGCGGTTCTGGAGCGCCGCCGGGATCTCGCTGACCACTGGGCCACAGGGCTTCAAGCTCCAATTCGAATCCCTGGAGGCGGTGCTGGCGGGCGGAATTGCCTTCGACACCCCGGCCACCGCCCGCACCGGCGGGCCGGCCGAGGCGGGCACCGCCTTCCCGTTTTACAAGGACCAGCAGAGCGTCGATGAGGCGCAGTACACGATCCGCCTGCCCTATCTGGTGTATTTCGACGGTTCGGTCGGCGGCCTGGCGCCGGGCGCCCCGGTCGAATGGCGCGGTCTGAAGATCGGCCAAGTCACAGATATCCGGCTGCAATACGACATCGCCGCCGGCATGGCCCGCATCCCGGTGACAATCGAGATCGAGCCGCAGCGCTTCGAGGTGGTCGGCGGCAACCCGGATGATGGCAGTGGCGAGCAACTCGCGGCGCTGGTCCGGCGCGGGCTGCGGGCGCAGCTCAAGACCGCCAACCTGATCACCGGGCAGACGGTCGTGGCGCTGGATATGATTCCCGGCGCCACCCCGGCGGAGCTGGGCACAGGCGACCGCTATCCGGTGATCCCGAGCATCCCGGCGCCGCTCGATAGCGCCATGCGCTCGATCAACGGCATTCTCGACAAGGTCTCGGCGCTGCCGCTCGACAAGCTGGTCGACCAGGCGAACGCCACATTGAAGTCGTTCGAAACCCTGGCCGCATCGCCGGAGATCACGGAGTCGCTGCGCTCGCTCGCCGGGGCGCTGGCGTCGGCACAAACGCTCCTGACCCAGGCCAACACCGATCTCCGCCCGGCGATGGAGAAGCTGCCGCCGCTCCTCGCCAGCGCACAGCAGGCCGTGCGGCAGCTGAGCGGTGCCGTTGGCTCGATCGATCGCGGCTATGGCGCCGATTCCCTCTTCAAGCGCGACCTGACCCGCCTGATAGGGCAGGGCGAGGACACGCTGCGCTCCGCCCGCGTGCTGACCGACTATCTCGAGCAGCACCCCGAGGCGCTGATCCGAGGCAAAGGACTGACCGAATGACCCTGCCCCTCCTGTCCCGCCGCGCCCTGCTCCTGGCGGCTGTGGCGGCACCAGCCGCCTGCTCCTCGCCGCCGCCCAGGGTCTACACGCTGGCGACGGTGCCCGGCACAGCCACCACAGGGCGGCCAATGGCGGCCTCGGTGGCGGTAGTCGAGATCCCGAAATACCTCGACCGACCGCAGATCGTCCGCCGCTCCGGCACAGTCGAGCTCGGCCTCGACGAGTTCGAGCGCTGGGGCGAACCCCTGGCCAACATGGCGCAGCGGGTGCTGGCCGACGACTTGGCTCAGCGCCTCCCGGCCGGTTCGATCGTCACCGCCAGCCGCACCCTCTCGGGCGACGAGGCGCTGACGGTCGAAGTGACGCTCGGTCGCCTGGATCCCGATCCCGACGGCACCATCGTTCTGGAGGCGCAATGGCGCGTGCGGCGCAAGACTGGCGGCCGGCCGACCACCGAGGCCGCCCGCATCACCCGCCGTCCGGCCGAGGACAGCACCGCCGCCAAGGTCCGCGCGATGAGCGAGGCCGTTGCCGGGCTTGCCGACCAGATCGCAAGGCGCGCCATATAGAGACGCGGCGATGTGTCTATCGGACAAAAGAGAAGGACGAAAACGGCAGCACGGATATGGACACAGCCTACATCTCAGCCTTGTCGGCGCTCGCCGGCTCCGCGATCGGCGCTACGGCATCCTTTGCCACGACCTGGCTCACGCAACGCCACCAGGACCATGCGGATCGGTTGAGCAAAGAAGCGTCGCGCCGCGAACGGCTGTTCGGCGAATTCATCGAGCAGGCGTCGAAGGTCTACGGCGATGCTCTGTTGCAGGATCATCTCGACGACCCGGCCAAGCTGGTTCCCTTGTACGCCACTCTCAACAAGCTCCGGCTCTTCGCGACGCCCCGCACGATCGGGGCCGCCGAGGCGGTGCTGGACCGGCTTGTCGAGACCTACGGGCTTCCCCCGGACGAACTGAAGGAGCCGGCCTGGGACAAAGGCGCTCACGACATCCTGCGCGATTTCACGCAGTCCTGTCGTGCGGAGCTGACGGGGTAATCCAACCTATTCCAAGACGGGCTCTCGTACCTTTCGGACTCTGAGGTACGGCTTGAGCTGTCAGCGCTGCGGCTGCTGGGAGCGTCGGGCTCTCCTTCCCGCCCATTCTTCGCGGCCTTGGCACCTCTAACGGCGATCCAGCAGCGTCAGCGACGCGCAACGATGCGCGATTATCGTCCCGATCGCGCGTTGCTTAGCTGGCGCCGCGACCGGGGCGCCCGGTCTCTCTCGAAGCGGTCATTCAGCAGCCCGGAAAGGGCCGAACCCTGCCGGCCTGGTTCCTGGCGGGTCTTGGAACGGCGGCGCTACGACTGCTCATGGCGCGGTCCCGCCTGACTGCGCCGGCGGGGAAGGGCGCAAGCGGAAGACCGAGGCCATGGTTGGAACGTCCGAATATGACATGCGTTAATTGTGGTGAAATGGCTATGGTGCCGCCGTCATGGACGATCAACGTCAGAGACTGCTGATCGTCGAAGACGACGCGTGGATTGCGATATTGTTGGCTAGCTTTGCGAGCGACGCCGGATACCAAGTTGTTGGACCAGTCGCGCGGTTGAGCGACGCCTGCTCCATCGCAGCGTCGCAACCTCTCGACGCCGCGGTTCTCGACGTACACTTGCTTGATGGCGCGCTAAGCTATCCAGTGGCGGACATACTCGCGCGCCGTCGAATTCCGTACGCCTTCATAACCTCTGAGGCACCTGACCGGATAGCCGATGCGCATTCGAGCAAGCCTCTTTTGAGCAAGCCATTCTCGGACGTTGATTTTAGAGCACTTCTAGCACTACTCGTACTTGGCCCGATCTAGGAAGCGGCCTAG